>DATAGU010000104.1:0-34931 GCA_036263495.1 Polyangia bacterium
CAGGAGGAAGAGGCAAGAGAAGATGATGCGTGCGCGCATGCTGCGAACTGTAGCCAGCCAGGCCCGCCGCCTCAAATCCTACGACCGGTCCGACCCGCCATCTCCCTCGCCACGCCGCCGCGCCGCCTCTTGCCCCCGCGCTGCCTGTACCTCGGGCCACCAGCGAAACTTGGCCGCGTACCTCGACGCCCGCCCCTCCACGGCGTCGGCGATGAGCTCGCCGAGCACCGGGGCGAACTTGAAGCCGTGGCCCGAGCCGCCCGCCGCCACCACCAGACCAGCGCGCTCCGGGTCTCGTGAAACAGCGGCGCCGGCCAGCCCTCGTTCCAGCGCCGCCAGCCATCGAGCGCCACCTCCATGAGCGCCGTGTAGTCCTCATCGGCGCCATAATCCATGCGCACGATCTTGCTGATGTCCGTCGACTCTGCGAGCGGGTGCGGCACCGGTCCAGGGTCGAGCACCACCACATTCCAGCCGCGCCGACCGAGCTCACGCGCCGCAGTGACACCGAAAATGCCCGCACCGATGACGACGGCCCTGCCTCTCATGCCCGAGCCATAGCACGTCGCTCCCATCCCGCGGTCCCGACCGAACGACCGACGGAAGAAGCCAAGTAAACGAAGGGAGGGACTGTCTTGGCGAAGGGAGGAGCCGTCTTGGCGAAGGGAGGGACTGTCTTGGCGAAGGGAGGAGCCGTCTTGGCGAGGGGAGGGACCGTCTTGGCGAAGGGAGGGACCGTCTTGGCGAAGGGAGGGACCTTCTTGGCGAAGGGAGGGACCGTCTTGGCGAAGGGAGGGACTGTCTTGGCGAAGGGAGGGACCGTCTTGGCGAGGGGAGGAGCGGGACGAGACGAAGGAGATTAGCCTGCCGCGGCGTGGCGCTGCGGCTTCTGGGCGGCCATGTCGTCCGGCACCACCACCAGCTTGTCCGAGCGCTTGCCGCGCTGGCCAAAGGACAGCACCTCCATCGGGCACACCTCGATGCAGATGCCGCACTGGATGCAGGACGTCTGCTCGTTCGAGAACGCCTTGCCCCGCTGCGCGAACTTCTGCACGTCGATGCCCACCTGGCAGTAGCGCGTGCACTGACCGCAGCCGATGCAGTGCTCGTTGGCCTGGATCTGCAGCCGACCGAAGTACTTGGAGATGAGCTGCATGTACTTGGCGAGCGGGCACCAGAAGCGGCACCAGATCTTGCCGCCGAAGATCGGATACAGGCCCACCGGGATCGCCCCCGACAGCCAGAAGTCCACCGCGATGTCGTAGAAGTTCTGCTTGAACAGCTTCACCGACGACAGGCTCCCCGCCTTCACGAAGTGATACGTGTCCGCGATGATGAGCCCCGACATGATCGCGCAGATGGCCAGCACCACCGTGCCCATCTTCTCCATCTTGATCGCATTGTCGCTCTTGGGCGCGAGGTGTCGCCAGCGATCCCCCAGCGTCTCGGCCAGCCCCCCGCAGCCGCAGATCCAGGTGCAGAAGCGCTTGCCGTGGAAGATGCACACGATCGGGATGACGATGAGCGTCGTCAGGATGCCCGCCGACAGCCACAGCAGCGAGCCCCCGCCGTCCGCGTTGGTGGCGTCGACGTTGTAGGTGAAGAGCGGCCAGGGCAGGACCACACCGTAGAAGCGCCAGGCGTTGCCGATCAGGTTCTGGGACGCGCGCGCCGCCATCAGGATCGCCGGCACGATGAACTGCGGCACGATGAAGAGCAGCGTCCACTGCGACGTGATGAGCGAGATGAAGCGCCGCTTCTGATACTTCGACGGGTAGCGCCGCGCCGCCTGGAGACCGAACACCGTGATCACCATCGAGTAGATCACCGTCCCCCAGAAGCTCCCGCCGAAGTTCATGTCCCCGACCTTGAGCCGGATCGCGTCATGGAAGCCCTCGGTCATCGTGTAGAGGATGTGACCGAAGAAGCCCTCCTTCCGGAAGCCGAACCACTCGAAGAACTCGAAGGCGCCCGCCGTGAAGGGGAACCACTGCTTGTCCTCCTTCATGGCGTAGAAGAGGTAGGCGATGATCATCGAGCACACGAGCCACGTGATGCGCTTGCGATCCCAGGTCCCCTCCATCTTGACGCCGACCTTCTTGAGGAAGGGCAGCGGCAGCTCGGTGCCGATGAGGGCGAACACATAGTCGTTCGGGACCGTCACCTTCTGGCCCTCGGCCGTCTGGATCACCGCAGCGTCGGGCTTGAGCTCGAGGACCTTGGCCTTGTAGTAGGGCTTGACCTTGCCCTCGGCGATCTTGGCCTCGACCTTGCGCTTGTTGTCGGGCTTGGCGCGCGAGAAGTCCTCGGAGCGGTGCACGACCACCACGTTGTTGTGATCGCACAGGGCGAGCATCGCCTCGACCGCCGAGTCGCCGCCGCCCACCACGAGCACGTTCTTGCCCCGGTACTTGTCGGGATCGTCGAGCCCATAGTCGACGCGATCGTTGTCCTCGCCCGGGCAGCCGATGCGGCGCACCGAGCCGCGGCGACCGATGCACAGCATCACCCGCCGGGCGCGGAAGCTCTTCTTCTCGCCCTTCTCGTTCTTGGTGACGAGGGTGAAGATGCCGCCCTTGTCCTTCTGGACGTCGACCACCTCGCGCGGCTGCTCGAGCACGAGCTCGTTGTCGTCGAGCGCCTTCTCCCAGCGGGCGACCAGGTCCTCCTTGAGCGAGTCCTCGAACCACAGCCCGGCCTTCGCCTGGATCGGGCGCGGCTCGGCGAAGACGTGCTTGTGCTTGGGGAAGTTCTGGATCGTGTTGAAGGGACGCTCGCGCTCGATGAGCACGTAGCGCAGGCCGGCCTCCTTGAGGGCGAGCGCCGCCCCGATCCCCGACGGGCCCGCGCCGACGATCACCACGTCGTACACATCAGGATCCGCGCCCTTGGCGTCGGGCTTCTGCGCGAGCTTCTTGGCGATGTCGAAGCCCTGGTTGAGCGCGATCTTGATCACCGGCGCGTCGGCCAGGTCACCGACGATATACAGACCCTTGACCGAGCTTTCGTACTCGGACGTGAGTTCAGGCAGCTGGCGAGTACCGATCTTCTGCGCAAACTCGAACGTGATGTTCAGGATGCCACCCGTCTCGGCCATCCGGACCTCCTTCATGCTTTCATGGGGAACGTTGCTAAAGGTATTCGCTCACGATGTTCCGTGGTTACGAGAAATCGGACCAGCGCGGTGCTTTTTTCGTCCGTGCGATCCCGCACTCCCTCCAGGCAGATAACCCCCTGTCTTGATAGACGACTCTCACCAGCTTGCCAAAGGGCTTTACGAAGGGCGAGCAAAAATATATGTTCTCAAACCACTCTGGGACGTAGGGATCGATGGTCACCGAGTTACGGAAGATCGGACTAGTCCACGTTGGTTGGCGGAAGTGACGAATGTCCGAGCCATCGGGCACGCTGCGTCAAACGCCGCGCACCAACCACTCTCGTGAGCATTGGGTTACTTCTGCCAGGTGAACTAGGAGAGAGATGACGATGGAGACCACCAGCCAGAAGGCACAGATTGGAGTCGTGGGCATGGGCGTCATGGGCGAGAACCTCGCCCGCAACGCCGAGGAGAAGGGCTTCCAGGTCGCGGTGTACAACCGTACGCCCGACGCCGTGGACAAGGTGATGGCCAAGGCGAAGGCCCAGGGCGCGACGCGCATCCAGGGCTACCGCAGCGTCAACGAGTTCGTGAACGCCCTCGAGCGGCCGCGCCGCATCCTCATCATGGTCAAGGCCGGCGCGGCGGTCGACGCGACCATCGACAGCCTCCGCCCCTACCTCGACGAGGGCGACCTCATCATCGACGGCGGCAACGAGTACTTCACCAACACGCAGGCCCGCCAGGAGCGCCTCACCAAGGAGGGCATCCGCTTCGTCGGCATGGGCGTCTCCGGTGGTGAAGAGGGCGCGCGCAAGGGCCCCTCGCTCATGCCGGGCGGCGACCGCTCGATCTGGGAGGACCTCCGCCCCGTCCTCTCCAAGATCGCGGCGCAATACGATGGCGAGCCGTGCGTGGACTACATGGGTCCGGGCGGCGCCGGGCACTACGTCAAGATGGTGCACAACGGCATCGAGTATGGCGACATGCAGCTCATCGCCGAGGCCTACGACATCCTCAAGAACCTCGGCGGCATGTCGAACGAGGAGATCTCGGGCGTGTTCCGCGAGTGGAACAAGGCCGAGCTCGACTCCTTCCTCATGGAGATCTCGTACAAGGTCCTCCTCAAGAAGGACCCCGAGACCGGCAAGTCGCTGTGCGACCTCATCGTCGACGTGACCGGCTCGAAGGGCACGGGCAAGTGGACGGTCGAGCAGGCCGCCGAGCTCGCCACCCCGGTCAGCGTCATCTCCGCCTCGCTCGAGGCCCGTTACATCGCCGGCCAGAAGGCGCAGCGCATCGCCGCCTCGAAGAAGCTGGCGGGCCCCAAGCCGGCCCCGACGGGCGACAAGGCCACCCTGGTCAACGACGTCAAGCAGGCGCTCTACGCCTCGAAGATCTGCTCGTACGCGCAGGGCCTCAACATGCTGGCCGCCGCCTCGAAGACCTACAACTGGGGCATCGAGCTGGCGAAGATCCCGCCGATCTGGCGAGCCGGCTGCATCATCCGCGCGCGCTTCCTCGCGGACATCACCAACGCCTACCGCAAGAACCCGGCCCTGCCGAACCTCATGATGGACGACAAGTTCGCCAAGGACATGAACGACAACCAGGCGGGCTGGCGGCGCGTCATCGGCCTCGCGATCCAGAACGGCATCGGCGTCCCGTCGTTCACCGCGGCGCTCGGCTACTACGACTCGTACCGTCGTGAGCGCCTCCCGGCGAACCTCACCCAGGCGCAGCGCGACTACTTCGGCGCGCACACCTTCGAGCGCATCGACAAGGAGCCCGGCAAGTTCTTCCATGCCGACTGGTCGGACGTCTCCAAGGCGTAGTCCCGGCCTCCCCGAGACGGTCCACGCCGGCCGGCTGAAGTCGTCGGCCCCCCTCTAGAGTCCCACCCAGCCGAGAGCACACCTCGCGGGCGGCATCCTTGCCGGATGCCGCCCGCGAACTTGTCACCCCCCCCGAAGTCGTGCCAACCTTCGGTTCGCGTCACAGCGAGGTCCTCATGGTCTCCTCTCCGTCCGCCCGCGCGGCGTCGTCTCTTCGTGGCCTGTGGCTCGCCCTGACGGTGACCGCCGCCGCGGTGCAGCTCGGCTGCCTGCCGCCCGACGGCCGTCCCGCTCGCTCCTCGGGCAACCTCGATGGCGGGGGCGGCATCGACGGCACCGGCATCGACGGCTTCAACCTCGACCAGGATCGGGATGGCGTCACGCCCGCGCAGGGCGACTGCGACGACGGCAACCCCACGGTGTACCCCGGCGCCCCCGAGCTGTGCGACGGCCTCGACCACGACTGCAACCGCATCCGCGACGACATCTGCGACGACGACGGCGACGGCTACGCGATCCTGGCCGGCAACGGCAAGCCGGGCGGGGATTGCAACGACCGGGATCGGCGCATCGGCCCGGGGGCGATCGAGGTGCCGGGCAACCGGGTCGACGACAACTGCGACGGACGGGTGGACGAGGCGCTCCCGCCGTGCGACCCGAGCCTGCCGGCCACGGATCCGCGCTCCCGCGCCGCCGCCTTCGAGCTGTGCGCGCCGTGGCTCCTCGACGCCACCCTGAACACCGGCGCGGACCCGCGCGCGCACGCCGTCCTGCCCGACTACGGCACCTACCGGCCCTTCCAGGGCCCGAGCTTCGCCGTGCTGTCGACCGGCATCGCCGCCGACGAGGACGACCCGAACTACGTCGATCCCCAGCTCGGCACCGACTTCGGCGGCCAGGCGCCGAACCCCTTCCCGAGCAACAACACGAACAGCACCTGCGGCACGAGCTATACCGACACCAACACCGTGGGCGACTACCTCGAGCTGCGGCTCACCCTCAAGGTGCCGAGCAACGCCAACGGCTTCTCGTTCCGCTTCAACTTCCTGTCGGCCGAATACCCCGAGTTCGTCGGCACCGAATACAACGACAAGTTCCTCGTCCTGCTCGACTCCGGGGCCTATAGCGGCAACATCTCCTTCGATCAGGCCGGCAACCCCATCACCATCAACGGCGGCTTCTTCGCCGCGTGCGACCCGAACGCCCTCATCTGTGAAGGCCGGCAGCGAGGCAGCTGTCCCTTGCCGCTGTCGCAGCTGAACGGCACCGGCTACGAGCTCATCGATACGAGCCAGGAGGTCATCGGCGGCGGCACCGGCTGGCTGACCACCACCGCGCCGGTCGTCCCCGGGGAGACCGCCGTCCTGCGCTTCATCCTCTTCGACGAGCGCGACCTCTTCTATGACTCGGCCGTGATGATCGACGATTTCCGCTGGCAGCTGACGGCGGCCCCGCGACCGACGACGATCCCCTGACGGGACGCCCCTCCCGGCAAGGCGACGCGCTCCCAATGGCAACTATGCTAAGAGAAAACCGATGCTGACCCCTCTTCTCGGCTTGCTCGCTGCACTCCTGGTCTCGGGCCTGCTCACCGCGACCAAGCTCCTGTCGCTCGCGGGCTCGATCCTGCCTGGGATCCTGGCCTTCGTCGGTGTGGTCCTGCTCCTCCTGCGCCGCACCTCGCAACGCATCGAGCCGCTCGTCAAGGAAGCGGAGAGACACATCGCCGGCGGCCGCGCGGAGCTGGCGCTGCAGACGCTCGACCGGGGCCTGTACTGGGGGCGCTGGCACCCCCTCATCCCGGCGCAGCTGCGCTCCATGATCGGCACGCTGCAGTTCGACCTCGGCCGCCTCGAGGAGGCCGAGAAGAACCTGGCGGCCGCCATCCGCTGGCCGTGGATCACCAAGGCCCTGCTCGGGGTCGTCTACTTCAAGCGGCGTGACGAGCCCAAGATGGTGAAGGCCTTCGAGACCGCCGTGAACGTGGGCAAGAAGGAGCCGCTCGCCTGGACGCTCTACGCCTACTGCATGCTGGCGCGCAGCAAGAAGGACGAGGCGGTGAAGATCCTCGAGCGGGCGCTCAAGGAGAACCCGGGCGACGGCCGCCTAGAAGCCAACCTCGAACTGGCCAAGACGGGCAAGAAACTCAAGACCGCGCCCTACGGCGACAAGTGGTCGCGCTTCCGCCTGGACGGCGAGGGCCCGCCGCTGCCCAAGGCGGCGCGCGGCTTCACCGTGCGTCCCGGCTTCCGCCAGCGCGCCCGCCGCCGCTAAGCGTTCGCACGAAAGAAGGCCCCCCTGCGGGCGGTCGTGTCCCTTCCTCATGACATGAGGCGACGTCTGACCGCGGTGGATGGAGAAGACGAAGAAGGCGGCTGGCAGCGCCGCCTCGAGGCTAGGGGGCCGGCAGGTTCGAGGGCGACGGCAACGACTTCGAGTTCAGGTTGTCGCGATCGCCCTTCTGGTTGGCGATGTACGCCTCCTCGGCCAGCTTCTCTTCGGCGCGCGCGTCGGCCACGCGCGCCTCGCGCGCATACCGCTCCGCCGCGTCCTTGTCGCCCGCCGCCGCCGCCTGGTCCGCCAGCGCCCGCTTCCGGACCGCTTCCTGCCGGTACTGCGCCGAATTGAGGTCCACGATGCTCGTGCAGCCGCCCCCGGCCAGGAGCAGGCAGATGGCGGTCGCCGGTAACAAAAATCGAAGTCGTTTCATGAAGGTCTCTCCCGCGGTAGAGGTCATGGGCAGGGATTCTACCCTCGATCCCGGGCAGCCGGCCATCCTTGCAGGAAAAGGGCCGGCGACGCCCCACCGGCCCCGCAGCCCTCGCCCCAACCCCTCGGCTCAGCTATCAGAGTGGGACCGGACCTTGACGAAGAAGTCCCCGGTGTCGATGTCCAGGGCCTCGGCGAGCTTGGAGAGCCACTGGATCGTCGGGCTCTTGCGCCCGGCCATCACGTCGAAGAAGTGGGCCTTCGAGACCCCGGCGCGGTCGGGGAGGTGCGACAGCGGGATGTTCCGCACCTGCGCCGCTTCGCGGATTCTCTGCACCATCCGGCGATGAAGCTCGTCCACGGTCGCCTCGCTGGCGAAGCAGCAATGGCATCAAGGTAGGACACGATCGCGATGGCGGAGTCTGTTATTGAAGACCCTGTCAATGCGAGGTAGCTTGTGCCGCAAACGCGGGCGCGTTCTGCAGCGCCTGCCTAGGCTCGAGGTGATGACAATGGCGACTCCCTCTTCCAAACGCCGCCGCCGGCGCTCCTCGCGGGCGGAGGCAGCCCCCAACGATGACGAGCGCGGACCGGAAGGCCGCCGCGAAGCCCTGACCGTGAACGACGAGGAGGACTTCAACGACCCCTTCGACCCCGGCGACGCCATCGAGCTCCTGTGGTACCAGCTCACGCGGGTCGAGGCGCTCGCCCACGCCGCGAGCGAGACGCTCGAGTCCCTGCCCTGCGGCGATGACCCCGAGTCGCGCCGGGCCGCCGAACGCATCTACATCCTGGTGGCGGCCACGGCCGAGAGCGCCGAGGCCGCCCTCGACGTGGCCGACGCGCAGCTCGCGCGCCTCAACGAATCGCTCATGGCGCAGGCGCGGAACAAGCGCCCCTGACCCCGCTCCGGCCCGAACTCCGGCCTCGGCTCAGGGCAGGGCCGGACGATCCCTCCGGATCCCGCCGTTCCGGCAGGCCCCGGGCTGGACTTTTGCCAGCCGCGCCGACATACCTTTCGGGCCCGCCCCACAACATCATCCGCGGGCCCGAGGACCCCTGACCATGACCTCTCCTCCATGGCCCAAGGAATGACCGCCGCCTCCGCCATCGACGATGCCCTCCTGGCCCGCGTCCTCGGGTGCTTCGGACACCAGATGGCCCACGCCGGCCCCCTCGGCTCGGGCCTCATCAACCGCACCTTCCGCGCCGTCACCACCGCCGGCGAGGCGCTGGTCCTGCAGCAAATCAACCCCATCTTCTCGCCCGCCATCCACGACAACGTGCGCGCCGTCACCGAGCACCTCGCGGCGCGCGGCCTCATGACCCCGCGCATCGTGCCGGCCACCGACGGCCGCCCCTCGGCCGACCTCGGCCCGGACGGCATCTGGCGCCTCATGACCTTCGTCGTCGGCGCGACCTTCGACGTGGCGACGAGCCCCGCCCAGGTCCACGCCGCCGGCCACCTGGTCGGCCGCTTCCACGCCGCGCTCGACGATCTCCGGCACGAGTTCGTCGGCCTGCGCACGGGCGTCCACGACACCGAGCGTCACCTCCGGATCCTGCGCGAGGCGCTGGCCGAGCACACCGGCCATCGCCTGGCCCCGGAGGTCTTGCCCCTCGGCCGCGCCATCCTCGACGCGGCCGGCGCGCTCCCGCCCCTGCCCGCGCTGCCGCCGCGCATCTGCCACGGCGACCTCAAGTTCAACAACCTCCTCTTCGTCGGCGCCGAGCCGCCCGGCCGCGATCAGGCCCTGTGCCTGGTCGATCTCGACACCGTCGGGCCCATGTCGCTCGCCCACGAGCTCGGCGACGCCTGGCGCTCCTGGTGCAACCCCCACGGCGAGGACCGCGAGGACGCCTCCTTCGACCTCGACGTCTTCACCGCCTCGCTCGCGGGCTACCGCGAGGGCCTCGGCCGGTCCCTCAGCGCGGGTGAGCGCCAGGCGCTCCTCCTCGGCGTCGAGTGGATCAGCCTGGAGCTGGCCGCGCGCTTCGCCGCCGACGCCTTGCGCGAGAGCTACTTCGGCTGGGACCCCAAGCGCTTCCCCGGCCGCGGCGAGCACAACCTGCGCCGCGCCCGCAGCCAGTGGAACCTCCACCGGGCGGCCCACGAGACCCGCGCCGAGCGCGCCCTGCGGCTCGGCGGCGAGTAGCGCCGCGCCGGAACGGCCCGCGTTCCGTCGATTTGAGTGGCGAGCGGCGCCGCTCCTTCAGCAAGATGCTTGACGCGACCCACAGAGTATGCCCGGAGTCATGGGGATGTCAGGCAGCAGGCCGAGATCCGGAGGTCCGATCGAACGCGCGGAGGCGCAGGCAGACCCCTCGTCCCCGCGCTTCGACGTGATCGACCAGAAGGCCCACGAGGAGCGGCTGCAGGTGCTCTACGAGCACTCCTCGGACGGCTACCTGCTGTTCGACGAGCACGGCATCATCGATTGCAACCCCGCGGTCATCCAGATGCTGCGCTGCGCCGACAAGAAGCACGTGCTGTCGCTCCACCCGGCGCAGCTGTCGCCGGAGCGCCAGCCCGACGGGCGGCGCTCGCTCGAGAAGAGCATCGAGATGGACCAGACCGCGCGGGAGCGCGGCCACCACCGCTTCGAGTGGATCCATCGCAAGATGGACGGGGAGGACTTCCCCGTCGAGGTGGTGCTGACCCCGGTGTCCCTCGGCGGCAAGCCCGCCCTGCTCGCGCTCTGGCACGACCTCACCGATCGCAAGCGGGCCGAGAAGGCCCTGATGGAGAGCGAGGCGCGCTTCCGCACGCTGGCGAACTCCTCGCCCATCGGCATCTTCCAGATCGACGCCGAGGGGCTCTGCACCTACGCCAACCCGCGCTGCCAGCAGATCACGGGGCTCACCCCGGAGGAGAGCCTGGGGACCGGCTGGCTACGCTCCATCCACCCCGAGGATCGAGCCGCGATGATGGACGAATGGCGCCGGGCCCGCGACGAGACCAATGACTTCTCGCTGGAGCTGCGTCTCCTCCGGCCCGATGGCACGGTCCGTCAGGTGCTGTCGCGGGCGGTGGCCCTGCGCGCGGCGAGCGGCCAGATCCTGAGCTACGTGGGCACGGTCGTCGACATCACCGAGCGGAAGGTGATCGAGCGGATGAAGAGCGAGTTCGTGTCCATCGTGTCGCACGAGCTACGCACCCCGCTCACGTCGATCCGCGGGGCGCTGCGGCTCCTCGAAGGCGGGATCATGGGCGAGCTGCCGGAGGACGCCATGTCGCTCGTTTCCATGGCGAGCGCCAACACGGAGCGGCTCGTGCGGCTCATCAACGACATCCTCGACGTGGAGAAGCTCGAGGCGGGGCGGATGGTGCTGCAGGTGCGGAGGCTGGATCCGCGGCGCCTCCTCCTGACGACGGTGGAGGGCCTGCGCGGCCTCGCCGAGCAGGCGAGGGTGAGCCTGGTGATCGAGGGCGACGAGAGGCCCGAGGACGACGAGCGCTGGCTGCAGGGCGACGAGGATCTGCTCGTCCAGGTGCTCACCAACCTCGTGTCCAACGCGATCAAGTTCTCGCCGCCGGGGAGCCAGGTGCGGCTGCGGGTCGAGCGGACGCCGGCCCTGAACGGGTGGCTGCGGTTCTCGGTGATGGACCAGGGGCCGGGCATCGCGGCGGACGACCTGCCGAAGCTGTTCGGCAAGTTCCAGCAGCTCGACTCGTCGAACGCGCGCAAGAAAGGCGGGACCGGGCTGGGCCTCGCGATCTCCAAGGCGATCGTCGAGGAGCACGGGGGCCGCATCGGCCTCGACAGCCGGCCCGGCGAGGGGACGACGTTCTGGTTCGACCTGCCGCTCCCGGGGGCCAGGTAACCGCGGCCTCGGCGGGGGGCGCGCTCTCAGCCGAAACACCCCAGTCGTCGTGTTCCGGCTCGGCGGACGTCCTCGGGACAACGAGGCCGACTCCGCTATGATGCGGATCAACCGCCGGCCTCGGCGGTTCGAGGAGCCGCATGGAAGTCGCCGTACTCTTTTTGCTCGGCCTGGCCTGGGTGGTGATCAGCCTGATCGTGCCGCTCATCGCCCTCGCCTCTGCGCGGCACACACGTCGCCAGCTCGACGAGATGCAGCATCGCCATCGGAACGACCTGGCGGTGCTCACCCGCGAGCTGGCCGGGCTCGAGCGTGAACTGGCGGCGCTGCGCCGGGCCGGGGGGCCCGTGGCGGCCGCCCCCGCCGACGAAGCCGCGCCCCCGGCCCCAGCGGCCGCGGCGGCAGAGGCGGCGCCGGTCGAGACCACGGCGCCCGAGGACGTGAAAGAGGCCGCCGCGGCCCCCCCGCCGGAGACAGGAGAGACCGCAGAGCCCCCTTCACCGCCGCCCCCGGCGCCGCCCTTCACCATCCCGCCTCCCGCACCGTCTCCCGCACCGGCCCCCGCGCCGGCCGCCGCCGGTGAAGGCTCGCTCGAGGAACACATCGCCCTCGTCTGGCTCACGCGCGCGGGCGCGACGGCGTTCCTCGTGGGCGTGGCCTTCTTCTACAAGTACGCGGTCGACAACGAGTGGATCGGGCCGCTCGGTCGCGTGGCGCTCGGCGTGCTGGCCGGGGCCGCGGTGCTGGCCCTGGCGGAGTACCTCCGGCCGCGCACGCGCGCGATCTTCATCAACGTGGTGGTGGGCATCGGCCTCGCGCTCCTCTACGTGTCGGGCTATGCGAGCCACGGCCTCTATCACCTCGTCTCCGTGCCGGTGGCGTTCGCCGCGGTGGCGGGGGTGACGCTCCTCGGCGGCGCCCTGGCCATGCGCCACCGGAGCGAGCTCATCCTGCTCTTCGCGCTCATCACCGGCTTCCTCTCCCCGGTGCTGCTGTCCACGGGCGAGGATCGGCCGCTCGCGCTGTTCGGCTATCTGTGGGTGCTGACCGCGCTCGCGCACACGGTGGCGCTGCGCATGGGCTTTCGCCGGGCGTCGTGGGCCGCGGTGGGCGGGGTGATGGCGCTGTTCCTCGGCTGGTACGTGCGTTTCTTCGACTACCACCCGCCCGCGCCGCGCCTCGACCTGCCACTTGCGGCCCAGGCCGGGGCCTACTACAGCCTCGGCGCGCGCCTCGTGCCGCTCGGCGCGGTGCTCGGTTTCATGGGGCAGTGGCTGGGGGTGTACCGGGCCGCGCGGCGGCGGTCGGGCACGTCCGCGGGGCCGGTGGTGTGGCCGGCGGGCATGCTCCTCGCCGCGGCGACGCTCGGGCAGGCCGGCGTAGGACTCCTCCTCCCGGACCGGCCGCTCCTCCTCGGCGCGTTCCTGTCGGGCTTCGCGGCCCTGTTCGCCTGGCTCTTTGGCCGTGAGGGCCGGAGAGAGCTCCTCGGCGTGCCGCTCGCGGTGTCGTTCGTCACCCTCCTCTTCACGTCGCAGCGCCTGGCCGAGGCGCAGCTCCTGCCGATGCTCGGGCTGCTCGGGCTCTGGGCCGGCGTGTATGCAGTGGCGCTCCTGCGCGAGCTCCGGCGCACCGATGCGCGGCTGCCGCGCTCCTCGCTCCTCCTCGTGGGCTGCGTGGGCACTGGCTTCGCCGTGCTGTCGGCGCTGCTCCTCCTCGAGCGGCACCCGTTCAGCTTCGCCCTCATCCTGACCGGGCTGTCGCTCGGGTACGCGGCGCTGGCGGTGCTCGTGGCGCTGCCCGGGATGGCGGCCCTGGCCACGGCGCTCTCGTTCCTCGGTCTGCTGCTCGCCGATCCCACGCCCTGGTTCCGGTCCGACGCGCCGCTGGACCACCGCTTCATCGCCGTGGCCGCGGCGTGGGCGGCGGTGTACCTCCTCGCCGGGGCCTACGAACTGCTCGTGCTCAAGGCGCGGGCCACGCCCTTGCGGCTGCTCAACCTGGCAGCGGCGAGCCTCGGCTTCGTGGTGCTGGCGCTGTCGCAGACCGGCGAGGACGAGTCCCTCGTGCGCTCGCTCGTCCTGGCCGTCGCCGGGGCCGTGGATCTCGGGCTCGGAGCCGCGCTCCTTCGCCGGGCCGGACGGCGCCGCGCCAGCGTGCTGCTCGGTCAGGCGCTCGCGCTCCTCTGCGCATCGCTCGCCTTCCTCCTCTCGGGCGCCTCGATCACCGTGGCCTGGGCGGCGATGGCGGCGGTGGTGGCGTACCTGGCGGCCACGGCGCCGGCAGAACAAGAAGAGAGGCCCGAGGGCCAGGGCGCGCCCGCCCCCTCCGCCCCTGCCACCGCCGAGGAGGCGCCGCCCGCGGCCCCCGCGGGCGATACGCTGTGGCTCGCCGGGGCCGTGATCCTGTTCGGGGCCACCCTCATGCGCCTCGTGACCATCGACCTCGCCGAGCCCGCGCGGCTCCGCGCCGAGTTCTGGTACACCGACGGGCGGAGCGGCGCGCTCGTGCAGTCCTTCCTCTTCAACCCGCGGGCCTACGCGCTCGCCGGCGGCGCGGTGGCGCTGTGGGTGGCCGCGCGCGCTCTCGGCCGCACCGCATCACAGGGCCCGGCGCGATCCCTCCGCGCCTTCGGGATCGCGGCGACCGGGGCCCTGGTCCTCGGCCACGGCCTCGGCCTCGGCCTCGTGGCCAGCGAGTGCCACGCGCTCGCGCTCGCCGCCCCGCGGCCCCTCCCGGGCCTCGCCCCCGACGAGCTGCAGGTGTTCCGCGCGAGCTTCGAGACCGCGCTCGCGACGCACGCGGACAGAGCGACCATGATGGTCACCCTGGTCATGGCGCTCTATGCCGCGGCGCTCGTGGCGATCGGCTTCAGCACGCGCGACCGCACCCATCGCTACCTCGGGCTCGGCCTCTTCGGGGTGACGCTCGGCAAGCTCGTTCTATGGGACGTGTGGCACCTCCAGCGCATCTACCAGATGCTGGTGCTGGTGGGCGTGGGCGCGCTCCTCCTCGGGGCGTCATACCTCTACGCGCGCCTCGGCCGGCGCCTCGTGCACCTCCTCCGCGACGGCGGCGTCGAAGGTCCGTCCGGCGGCCCCGGCGGCCGGGCCGGGACCGCCCCGCTCCTCGTCCTCCTGGCCCTGGGCGCGGGCCTCGGCGCGCGCCCGGCCGCGGCCTTCGAGGTGCCCGAGCTGGCCGAGCAGCGGCCGATCGACGGCATCGAGGCCCCGGGCTTCTACCGCGTGGAGATCGACCCCGAGCTCTACCGCCACAGCACGAGCGCGGTGGCGCCGCTCGGCGATCTGCGCGTGGCCGGGCCAGACGGCCGGGAGGTGCCGTACCTCGTGCGGCAGGTGCCAGTGGCGGTGCCCGAGGCGCTGCACCAGGCGATCCTAGTGGATCCCGTGGTGCAGCCCGATGGCCTGGCGCAGGCGGTGCTGGATCTCGGTCGTCCCGGCCTCAAGCACAGCCAGGTGCGGCTCACCCTGGTGGACGCGGCGAACGAGAGCGGACCGCCGCTGAACGACTACCTCCGGCACACGCGGGTGGAGGTGTCGAACGACGAGGCGCACTTCTCCCTCCTGGCCGAGGGCGGACGCATCTATCGCATCCGCGCCGGCAGCACGAGCGCGAGCCCGCTCGCGGTCCATCACACCGTGGAGTATCCCCTGTCGGACGCGCGCTACCTGCGCATCACCGTCTACCCCGGCACCGACGGGCAGCGCCTGCGCATCCTGGCGGCCGAGGTGGCCTACACCCCGGCCGCCTCCAAGCCCCTCACCCGCCGGCTGGCGGTGTCGCGCGATCTCCGGCCGCGCGAGGTGCAGGCCGGCACGAGCGAGCTCGTGTTCGACCTCGGCCTGCCGGGCGTGCCGGTGAGCAGCCTGATGCTCGACGTGGCCACCCCGGCGTTCGAACGGCGCGCCGTGGTGTGGGCGAGCACGCATAACGCCTACTGGACCGAGGTCGGCGGGGGGTGGCTCTATCGCGCCCCGGCGGCTGCGGGCGCGGCCGAGGAGAGCCTGGCCTTACCGGTGAACGGCACGCGCAAGCGCTACCTGCGCCTCACCGTGGGCGATGGGGATGATCCGCCGCTCGAGGTGCGCGCCGCCGCGGTGGAGTACCTGGTCGAAGAGCTGGTGCTACACGCCACGGCCGCCGGACCGCACACGCTCTACCTCGGCAGCGAGCGACTCGGGCCGCCGCATTATGATCTCGCCGCGGTGCTGGCGCGGGCCGGCGACGCACCCTTGACGCTGCGACCCGCGCGCCTCGGCGCGCTCGGCGCGAACCCGCGACACGGCCAGGCGGCGGCGGGGCCCAAACCCTGGAGCGAGCGCTACCGCACGGTGGTCATCCTGGTGGTCGCGTCTGTGGTGGCGCTGCTCGCCCTCTGGACGGTGCGGCTCTTGCGCGGGCAGGAGTAGCCCTCCCCCACGTCTCTCCCCTCCCTCGCTGTCTCTCACTGGGGAGCAGCGAGGGCGAGGGGGAATTACAGATGGGCCACGTAGACCGGCAGCCGCTGCCGGCGTTCGAACTCGCTCTTGGCCTCGAGCGCCGCCTTCTTCGACGAGAAGTCCCCCACCCGCACCCGATAGAACAGGCCGCGCCCCGGGATCTCCGACTGCACGAGCGAGGGACGATAACCCGCGGCCTGCATCCGGTGCAGGAAGTCCTCCGCGTCGTCCTTCTGGCTGAAGGCCGAGATGTGCAGCGTGTAGCGCTCCTCGTTCGGCTTGTGCGCGTCCTTGGCGTCCTTGCCGTCCGCCGCCTTGCCGTCCGCCGCCTTGCCGTCCGCCTTGCCCTCCACCTTGCCCTCGGAGGTGGCGGCCGCCGCGGCCGGGCGGGTCACCGCGGCCTCGCCCCCACCGCCAGGACCGCTCGGCGCCCGGCTCGGACGCGGGCGGACCTCGCGCCGCGCCAGCGCCTCATGGAACGTGAAGCCGTCCTCCCCATCCCCCGCCCGCGCACCGGCCTGCTCGATCTGATCCGCCTGATCCAGCACCGCCAGAGGATCCGCCACGGCCGGCGGCGTGCAGGCGCGCTGCTCGATGCGCTTGCCCACCAGCACGCCCGCCACGAAGATGACGCAGGCCGCCACCGCACTGCCGAAAAACAGGAAGAAGATCTGCCGGCCGTCCAGCGAGAGTTCCACCTGATCCTTCCAGCGCTCCAGGTCACGCATCCTCGCCTCCGCTTCGACCTACATGTCGTCCTACATGTAGGTGTCTACTGGTACCGGAGAACGCGGCAGGCGTCAAATTTCCCCCCGTGCGCCAGGAGGATCAGCCAGTGGTGTCTATGAGATAGCCCGCTGCAGGGAGACCGCGGGCGAGAGGTCCGCCGGACGGACGGGAGGCGCCCGGCTACTGGATGATGAAGTTGGTGTCGCTGTTCTTCCCGCCCCCGAAGAAGCGCAGCAGCTGCCCCCGCCGTCCCGTGGCCACGTTCTCCCGCCCCTCGTCCACGATGTAGAGCGTCTGGCGGTCCGGCCCCAGCGTGATGGCCCGTGGCAGCTGCGGCGCGATGCTGCCCGTGGGCAGGAAGGAGAGGGGGCCATAGCCGCCCGTGGATCTGAAGTTGACCTGCGCGGCGATGGCCGGGATCCGGTTGTACGTCACCGGCACGCCGGAGCCGGTGGCGCTCGAGAGCAGCGGTCGGATCGGCACCACGATCGCCGTATCGAAGACCGGGTTGGAGAAACGCACGATCGTGTCCCCCAGGCAGGTGCGGCTCTCGAGGAGACACGTCCCCCCCGTCCCGCAATCGCTGTTCTGGGTGCAGGGCGCCGGCCCCGCGAGCCGGCACACGTTCGAGTAGTTCCCCGCCGGCAGGTTGGTGAGCGGCGCCAGCCAGTCGGCCTTCACATCCGGCGGACAGTCCACGAGCCGATCGTCGAGCGGGACGCGGGACTGCAGGTACCGCTGGGCCGGATCGGTCGATTGCACGCACAGCCCGGTCGCCGAGTCCACCTGGCCCTCCTCGAGTGACTGCGACACCTCCCCCGAGACCCGGAACGCATCGCCCACCCGCACGAGGTAGTCCTGGGCCTCGGTAAAGCAGGGCAAGTTGTCCTGCGGGAGGGGCGCGCGCAGGCACTGATCCCGGCCGGACTGCGACGTGGCACAGACGAAGCCCGGCCCGCACAGCCCCTCGGTGTCGGTGGCGCCCACGCGGCAGCCGCGCAGGCAGCGATACACCCCCGCGCCATCGGGCAGGCAGGTGGTCGGCAGGGACACCGTGGCGCTGTTCGAGCGCACCAGCACCTTGACGTCGTTGCACTCGGTCGTGTCACCGAGGACCGAGCAGGTGTGGGTGTTGAGCGGGCTCTCCGGCTCCATGATCTCCTCGAGCGCCAACCGATCCGCGCGCGCCTCGCGGATGCGGTAGCGGCGGACCGCCCGCGTCCACGGCTGGCAGAGCTCCTGCGCCCTCTGATAGGCCAGCGGGTCGCGGGTCAGGCACAGCCCCGGGTTCTGGATCGGCGCCGCCGCGTCGCGGTAGCACTGCTGCCACGGCCGGCAATCGACGTCCGTGCTGCAGCCGGTGAGATCCACCTTGTCCCCGGGCCGGATGCCGCGCGAGCAGAACCCGGCGCCGATGTCCGCGAGCGCGCCGGAGGAGATCACGCCCGAAGGACGCAGGGACTGCTCCGCGCCCTCCCACTCCAGGGTCCAGGTCTCGAGGCGCACCGCCGAGGAGTCGGTGAACCGCACCGTGCCCTGCCCCTGGTCGACGATGTTGTTGGCGCACCGGTCGAGGTACATCTGCTGCCCGGTGGAGGTCGTGCCGAAGTCGCACAGGTAGGGCGTCGAGGTCTGGTAGATCTCGACCGGGGACCCGCCGATGTTCAGTTGATCCTGGGCCAGCCGCGCCGCCCCGTTGTCCGGGGCGCCGGGGTCTTCGCCCGGCTTGATGAAGCGCGGGTTGCGGTTGCGGATCCGGTTCGGCAGGAGCTCGATCGGCTCGGGCAGCGGCCTGCCGGTATAGGCGTACGCCGTCGTCACCGAGCTCAAATAGGTCTTGGGCAACTGGGTCACCGCGTCCGGATCGTTGAACACGCAGGCGCGCAGCGACCCCGACTGCGGCACGTTCGGCTGCGGGCAGTCGTCGAAGAGCGAGACCACCACCATCTGACCCGAGGAGCCGATGAGCCAGGCATAATCGCCCGCGGTCAAGAGGGGGTTGGCCGAGGACGGGGTGACGTTGGCGTCGGTGGAGTCCGGCGGGATCGGTCCATGGGTGAAGGCGATGTCGCGCGGCACCGTGCCGCCCGGGAGCAGGATGCCCGGCGAGCGGGACAGCGGGCTGCGCGGGATCTGACCGATCGGCAGGCAGCGCAGCGTCTGCTGGAGGCGGTTCGGCAGCCGCGGCTGGCCCTGGTTCCGCCCGGCCTGATCCTCCGTCCGGAAGGACAGGGCACCGCCGCTCTCATTGAAGATCGGGTACCTCTCGTTGAGCGTCCGGCCGTCCGGGTTGGTCTCGCACTCGTACCCGAGGTCCACGTCGATCACGCGCACGGTGCGGTCCCGGGCGATGGCGTAGAGGTACTTCGCCCCCGGATAGCCCGTCCCTCCCTGCGTCGGGGGGTCCAGCAAGTCGAACACCCGCGGCGACAGGCGCACCACCGTAACCCCGCCCGCGGCCTCGAGGGGGATCTGCCGCACGGCGCCGAAGTTGCTGGCCGCGTCGAGAGACACCACCGTGATCACGTCGCGCGCCGCGTCGCCGATGTAGAGCTGGCCCTCGCCGTCCACCGCGAGCGTGCGGGGATAGACCCCGCCGGCCGCGAGCTGCGGCGGCAGGCCGTCGCCCAGGCCGCCGCGCGCGGCCGCGCCATCGGCGCCGGCGTTGCCGGCATCGTCCGCGGCCGTCGTCAGATCCGGCGCCGCCCCCGCGCCGCCGTCCGCCGCGCCCGAGCCGCACTCGGCCGGACAGCGCACGTCCTCCGGCGCCACCCGCACCGCGCCCGTGGGCGTGAGCTGCAGCGCATCGACGAGCTCCCCGGTTTTGAGGTTCACCTCCCCCACCAGGCCGCAGCCGGGGAAGGCCACGAACGCCTTGTAGTCCGCGGTCGCCGCGTCCGTGCATTGGTTGCCGATCGGGCTGCCGCCGGCGTTCGTCTTCGTGCCCAGGCCGGTGGTGTCGGTGGTGAACTCGATCCAGGTCGGCCGCGCCCGGAGCGGAGCCCCCGGCACGGAGCCGACGCCGCGGGCGCGCGGCTGGATCCGCCGCACCGCATTGAGGACCGTGCTCGCCCCGAGCGCCTGGCCATTGAGCTTGCCGAGGAGCGCCTGCACATCGATGACGGCGAGATCACAGGTGTCGGTATTGGCGGTCATGGCCACGCAGCCGTCGGCCGTGGTGCGGATGCGCTCGGGATTGCCGCCCACCGGGATGAACCCGTAGCCCGGCGAGGCGTTGTCGAGATCGACGATGCTGGCCCCGAGGTTCGGCGCCACCTTGGCATCCCTGGAGAGCGGGACCACCTGCCGCACCAGCGCCTTGTTCTGTTGATTCTCAGTGCCGGTGGCGAACTCGAGCGTGCCGTTGGCCACGAGCGCCACCTCGCCGCGCGTCGTGTTCGACACGAACGCGAAGAGCTGTCCCTTGGCCTGGGTGTTGTCACTCAAGGTGAGGAACTTGTTCGGCGCCGTGGCCGGGGTGTTGAGGTTGTAGGAAGTATGGGCCGAGTAGTCGCACACCGAGAGCGGCGCCAGGACCGGGTCGCCGTTCACCGCCTTCACCGCGCACACCAGCGCCACGTCCGAGGGACGATCCAGGCTGCGGGTCGGGGTGGGGTTGTTGACCGGGTTGCAGCTACAGACGAGGACTGCGCACAGGAGGAGCTTCCGCATCACTGGGTCACCGGCGGGCTGGGAATGCCAATGGTCGCGATCACCCGGTTCTCCGTGGGGCTGCCGGGCTCGAGGTCGACCACCGAGATGGTGGCGTCCACGTAGTTGCTGACGTAGGCGCGATGACGGGCGGGTTCGGCCATGCCCGGCCCGAAGTTGAAGGTGAGGTCGAAGGGCCCCTGCCCGATGTTGCTGACCGCGATGACGGTGGCGAGGTCGGCGTCGATCACCAGGAGCTGGCCGGCGGTGAAGCAGGCCACGTAGACGCGCGTCACCGTCCGTCCCTGGTCCACGAAGCTGCGCACGTCGAGGTGCGAGGCGCCGAGGCACACCGGCACGATGTCGATCACCTGGTTGCGCGGCAGCCCCGTCGACGGCTCGATCCGGGTATCGACCATGAACACCGCGGGCGGGCGGTTGTCGAGGAAGAAGGCGCGGTCGCCGCCCTGGTCGAAGACCACCCCGCGCACGTCGTCCCCCGTGGCGAAGGGGCCGGCGCTCACGCCGAAGCCGAAGGTGAGGCCGATGTCGTCCGTCGGGCTGACGACGAACGAGGCGATGCTCGAGCTGGCGCGGCTGGTCACGTACCAGAAGCTGCTCCGGTCCCCGCGGGTGCGCGGGGCGATGGCGAAGGCCCCGGCCGGCCCACTCGACACCGAGATGGCCAAGCGCACGTCGTACACCACGCGCTCGGTCGGGTTGGACACGCTCCGGATCGACGAGGGAGAGAAGGCGTCGGCGTTGATGAGCGTGACCTGGCCGGTCTGGAGGTGGGTCACCCCGAGGTGCGCGAAGGGGGTCTGTCCGGCCGGGCACTCGGGCGCGTAGGGCAGGCCCTGACCGCACTGACTGAGCCCGAGGCCGAACGGCTCGGGCGCGAGGGTGCGGAGCGTATCCAGGGTCGATCCCGTCGGCACCGGGGCGTTGCGCATGTCGCCGTGGAGGTCGCGCTGCGCGATCCGCTGCAGGTCGCAGGTGCTGAGGGGGCCGTCCTGGTTGCGGCTGTCGCCGCCGCAATTGAGGGTGACCGTGCTCGGCGCCGTGGAGGTGCGCGGCGTCTTGATGGCGTGGACGTAGGTGAGCGAGGGATCGCCGCGGACCGCGGTCCAGAGCCGGCGGTTGAAGCCGGGGTTCGACGTCGGCGTGCAGGTCAAAGTCCCGCCTTGCAGGGGGACGCTCCCCGGCGGGCAGTCTGGCACCGACACCATCTGGTTCGGCGCACACGAGGACGTGCCGTCCGGGCACTGGAGCTTGCTCTCCACCACCGGGAACGGCGGCACCGGCGTGGGCCGCGGCTGGACCGCGATCTGGCTCGGGAAGTTGCCGATGCGCACCGCGCTCGCGATGTAGGGGCACTCGTCGCACTCGATGATGGAGGGATCGAGGAGGTTGCGGCGACAGCCGTCGTGATCGGTGCGGCTCTGGGAGAGCTGGGGCGGCGTGTTCTCGGCCAGGCAGCGATCCGGCAGCGTGAGGTAGTCGATGTCGTCGCAGCCCGGGACGGTCCCCTGGAAGCCCTGGCGCGCGTACTCGATGGCGCAGTCGAAGCGCCGGAGGTCGAGGGCCATCATCGAGCCGCCGGAGTAGCGGAGATCGGCGTTACCGTTGGTGACGTAGAGCACGTCACCATCGGGATCGATGGCCACCCCGGTGGGGAAGTACAGCTGCTGGCGGCATGGCGACTCGCCCGCTTGAAAGGGCGTGCAGGGGCCGGTGATGCCGCTCGGCGGTGCGCAGCTGGCGGCGAGGAGGGCCGTGAAGGGCCCCAGGAGCTTGAGCGAAAGACGAAACATGTGCATGGATTTGACGCCTGTAGGCGGCGAAGGTTGCCCGACCGGGGGCAGGGAGTCAAATGGGGGCCCGGCGGTCTATGCTGACTGGGTCGGTCGATGTAGGCAACCCAGGAGGGTGACTGGGTCAACCCAGGAGGGTGACTGGGTCAACCCAGGAGGGTGCCTGGGTCAACCTAGGAGGGTGCCTGGGTTGCCTACATGGACCGACCCGGGGAAGCCATCGGCGCGTGAAGTGGCCGGCGTTGGCGGTGCGAGAGGGGCGTTGATAGGATGACCGCAGCAAGGAGTCCTATGCCCCGCCTGCTTCCGCCTGTTGAGGTCTTCTGCGCCCATGTCCATGAAGAGCAGCCACAGTTCCAGAGGCTCCTGACCCACCTCACTCCGCTGAACCAAAAGGACATCATCCTGAGCTTCAATGTCGATGACCCTACCTGGGGGTTTTCGTGGAGGGAAGAAGACACTGAGGCATTGGAGCGGGCGAGCATCATCATCCTCCTTCTCAGCGCGGGTTTTCTGGCCGCTGACTTCTGCTCCGAAGTGATCCATCGCGCCCTGCGGCGGCGGAGCGAGGGCCAGGCCGAGGTGGTTCCGGTCCTGGTTCGGCACGTGGCCTGGGAGTGGACACCGCTCGCAGGCCTGGGCGTCCTGCCGGATGACGGCAAGCCGATCTCCGCCTGGAGCGATGAGGACGAAGCGTGGACCAACGTCGTGCGTGGCCTGCAACGCTTCATCTTGGCAGCGGGACTTCCTAAGGAAGCGGCTCCGGCATCCCCGGCGCCATCGCCTCCTGGTGTACCGGCGGCCTCCGCGGTCCGGTCTATGCCTTCCCCGGCGGGCCCTGCTCCTTTACCCGCCCCCCCCATCCCCATCGACAAGATCTTCCGCACGACCGGGCAGCCGGACATCAACTTCGTCGAGCCCGAGCAGCTGGGCGACATCCGAGTCCGCCTGCGCATGATGGGCCAGGGGCTCGTCGTGCAGGGGCCCTCGGGCGTCGGTAAGACCACCGCGGTCCGCAAGGCACTTGGTGATCTCGCGACCTCGCCCACCACCACCCTCCTCTCCAGCAAGAAACCGTCGAACATCCGACGCCTCCAGGAGATCCTGGCGACCAGCCTGGCCGAGGGTGGACACCTCGTGATCGATGACTTTCACCGCCTCGCCCCGGACCTCCAGGGGCAGGTGGCGGACCTCATCAAGATCCTGGCCGATGAGAACCGGAGCGACGCCAAGGTCACACTCATCGGCATCAACCCGGTCGGCGTGTCTCTGGTCCGAGACTTTCCGGATCTGGCCAACCGCTTTGCCGTCATCTCCATGGGCAAACAGTCCGTGGAGAAGATCGACGAGCTCATCAAGAAAGGAGCGCAGGCCGCCAACGTACGATTCGAGCGGCACGCGGAGTTCGTCAAGGAGGCCGCGGGCAGCTTCTTCACCGCCCAGCTCCTGTGCCTGGAAGCCGCCCTGAAAGAGGGCGTCACCCAGACCGCGCCGACTCTCCGGACCCTCGTCACGGGACCGACCGGCTACGTCATCGACAAGGTGCAGCAGAGCCTGGCGTTCAAGTACCACGCGCCGCTCATGGAGTTCGCCACCTGCGATGAGCGCCCGCCGCCGAGGGGCGCCTGCCTGGCGCTGCTCTGGCTCTTGTCCCAGGCCGAGGACGTGTCCGTCTCTCTAGAAGCCGCCCGGTATCGCTATCCCCGGCTCGCGCCGGCCTTCAACTGGCTCATGGCCAGCAACCTCGGCCGGCACTTCGAGGCCCACCCGAGACTCCACGATCTCTTCCATTACAACCGCGACGCCGCCGTACTGAGCGCCGAGGATCCTCAGCTCGAGTTCTATCTGCGCAACCTCCGGTGGGAGGCCTTTGCCCGCGACACCGGACACGAGGGCGTGCGCTGGGACCTCGAGCGGGGCCCTCTCTTCGACACGTCCGCCGCACCAACAATCGTGGCGGAGCGCGCTCCCGAGCCGAGCCCAGCCCCCCTGCCGGCATCGTCGGTGCTCCACCTCTCGGACCTCCACTTCGGCACCCGCGCCGATGCCGTGCAGTGGGCCGGCCAGCTGTCTGCCGACCTCCGCCACGAGCTCGGCTGCAAGCACCTCGATGTCCTCATTCTATCGGGGGACGTCACCAACCGGGCCACCGCCGAGGAGTACCAGGCGGCGAGTGAGTTCCTCCTCATCATCAAGCAAGAGTTCCGGCTGTCGCCGCAGCAGATCGTCATGGTCCCCGGGAACCATGACGCCAGCTGGACGCAGGCCCAGGCCGCCTACACGCCCATGCGGCGCGCGGACTACAAGGGACCGCTCGAGGAGGGCCAATTCATCGACGGGGATAAGTACGTCGAGATCCGCGACGAGGCCCGCTACCGGCAGCGGTTCGCTCCCTTCGCCGATTTTTATCGCGAGGTGCGCCTCGAGGCCTATCCCCTCGAGTACGAGCAGCAGGCCACCCTGCACCACCTCCCGGCGCAGAAGCTCCTCATCCTCGGGCTGAACTCGGCGTGGGCCCTCGACCATCACTTCCGCACGCGCGCCAGTATCAACGGGGTCGCGCTCGGCCAGGCCTTGCGCCTGGTCCGGACCACCGAGGCGTATGCTGAATGTCTCAAGCTGGCGGTCTGGCACCACCCCATCCAGGGCCCGGGCGAGGATCGGATCCGGGACACGGGTTTCATCGAGCTGCTCGCCCAGGAGGGCTTTCGGCTGGGGCTCCACGGGCACGTGCACAAGGCGGACACGGCCCTGTTCCGCTACGACCTGAACCCGGAGGGCCGGCATCTCGACCTCCTGTGCGCCGGGACCTTCGGCGCGCCCGTACGCGAGTGGACGTCCGGCTACCCTCTGCAGTACCAGCTGCTCCAGTTCGAGGGAGACAAGGTGACCGTCCACACGCGGCGCCGCGAGGAGCCGAACGGCGCGTGGAAGCCCGATGCCCGGTGGTCGCAGGGCGCGGGCCAGGACCCGCTGCCGCGGTACGAGATCCGGCTGTTCTGAGCCAGCTCAGCGCAGCGGAAAGGTCGGGCAGGGTTCGAGCAGCGTGCCGTCGGCGCGCTTGGGGCACAGGCGGAAGCGGTCCCGCCGCACCTCCACCATGATGTAGTGGTGCTCGTTCATGAAGACGCGCGAGCGGGACCCGCAGGACCGGCGCCCTGGCACGCCGCAGCGTGGCTTTCGCAGCTCTGCGCCGCCGCCGCCCGACACCACGTAGTCGACCCCGCCCACGCGCAGCCGTTCGTAGTCGTGATCGTGCCCCGAGAAGGCCATGGACACGCTGTACTTCTGATAGAGCGGCGCGTAGCCCCGGATGGCCTCCTGGTTGTCGCCGTGGAGCGCCGAGGAGTAGGGGCCGTCGTGGGCCACCACGAAGATGCCGCGCGCCTTGCGCCGCCGCGCCTCCTGGAGGTCGGCCTCGAGCCAGTCGCGCTGCTCCGGGTTCTTGTAGGCCTCGGAGTCGAGCAGGACGAAGTGCACCCCGGCCACATCGAAGCTCCACCAGGCGGTGGGCTGCGGCCGGAGGAACAGCGACAGGAACCGCTCGAGCCCGCGGCCGGCCCGCTCGTACTCGTGGTTGCCGGCGGCCGGGTAGATCGCCACCTGACGCAGGAGCGGCGCGGCGATCTCGAAGTACCGCTCCCACTGCGCCTCGTCCGTGCCGCGGTCCACGAGGTCGCCGGTGACGAGCGCCAGATCCGGATCCTCGGCCACGAGCGCGCGCACGATGGCGGCGTGGATCTCGTGGCCCGAGCGCACGTCGCCGAACACGGCGAACCGGAGCGGCTGGGTGCCTCCCGGGGGGGTGTGGAAGTCGCCCTCCATCTCGACCGGCGGCGGGTCCTTTCCTGGCCCTGGCCCTGGCCCTGACCCGGCGGCGCGCGCGACGAGGCGATAGTGATAGGTGGTGGCCGCCGCGAGCGGGGTGAGGTGCAGGACGTGGCGCGTCTGCCGCGGGCTCGACAGGCTGCGCGCGCGGGCGCCCCGGGGGGACGGCGTCTGCCAGGTGAGATCGATGGTGGTCTCGAGGTCCGTCTCCACCACCATCCAGCCCTCGGTCGGCCCCACCCGCTGCAGGTACGGCCCGCGCACGATGTGCGGGCCATCGGCGCCATCGAGCGCCACGTCGACCTGGACGCGCCGTCCGGGGCGCGCCGGCAGCACCAGCACGGCCAGCACGTTGCCGACCGGGCGCAAGAGGCCGGGCGTCACCGCGATGGGGAAGCTCTCGCGCTCGGTGCCGTGCGTCTCGCTGGCCAGCGGCGCCTCGGCCACGACGCGACGCCGCGCCACCTCGCGGCCGTTGACGTAGGCGACAAAGCCGTCCTGATAGCGCACGCGCAGCGTGAGCGCGGCCAGGTGGTCGATCTCCGGCCCCACGTCGAAGTGGCGCCGCAGGTGGAGGCCCATGCAGCCCGGCGCGCCGGCGTCCCCGGGGGTCCCTGGGGGGCTCGCCGCCACCAGGGGCCCCGCGGCGTCGGGCACGCCGCCGTCGGGCAGGAGCACGCGGGTGTCGGCGGCGGACGAGAGCCAGGTCGTGTCGTCGAAGTCGGGGGACTCCCAGCCGGCTGGCGCCGGCGCGCACAGCACCTGCCCCGGCTCCCCGGCGGTGAGATAGACGTACTCGGAGGCCGCCGCGGGGGCGCCGAGCACGCCGGCGAGGAGCAGAGGGATCAGGACGTGGCGCATGCGCGGCCGAATGATTGATGATCGATAGGCACGCCGCAAGCCGCGCGCCAGCGTTTCCCCTTCATGAGCGCTCTTCATCAGGTGCCTGCCGGCAATTCACTCGTCTTTGGGACAGGCGTTCCCTAGATTGCCGGTGGCAGCAGGCGGCACCGCCGCATCAAAGGAGAACGGCTCATGAGCATCGTCATCAACACCCCCACCAGCAACATCGGCAGCGTCCTGACGCAGATCCTGGTCGACGCAGGCGAACCCGTCACCCTCATCAGCCGCAACCCGGCCAAGGTGAGCGCCCTGGCTGCCCGCGGCGCCCGCGTGGTCGAGGGCGACATCAGCGACCGGGCCACGCTCGACCGCGCGTTCAACGGCGCGACCGCCCTCTTCTGGCTGACCCCGCCCCTCTACCAGCCCGACTTCCACGCCGCGAGCGTGAACCTCGCCAAGACCGCGGCCAGCGCCGCCCAGGCCGCCGGCCTCCGCCACGCGGTCGTGCTCTCGAGCATCGGCGCGCAGCACGGCCGCGGCACCGGGCCGGTCAACCCCCTCGGCGACATCGAGCGCGCCCTGGCCGCCGCCGTGCCGAACACCGTGGCCCTGCGCGCCGGCTTCTTCATGGAGAACATCCTGCGCGACGCCGCCACCATCGGCGGCCAGGGCGCGGTCTACAACCCGCTGCCCCCCGACGTGAAGTTCCCGATGGTGGCGACGCGTGACATCGGCGCCCGCGCGGCGAGCTATCTCCTGTGCCGCAGCTGGAGCGGCCATCACCTCGCCGGCGCCTACGGCCCGAAGGACATCAGCTGGAGCGAGGCGGCGCGCATCATGTCGCAGGAGCTCGGCAAGCCGGTCCAGCACGTCCAGGTCACGCTCG
The DNA here is from genome assembly GCA_036263495.1 of Polyangia bacterium. Classification (GTDB taxonomy): domain Bacteria; phylum Myxococcota_A; class Polyangia; order Palsa-1104; family SHYY01; genus DATAGU01. The sequence goes on from DATAGU010000104.1 coordinate 27,675, forward strand.
ACCAGGTGCGTCAGGGCATGACCCAGGCCGGCATGCCGGGCTTCGTCATCGACATGTACGTCGAGATGTACGACGGCATCATCAAGGGTCTCCTGAACCCCTCCGAGCCCCGCACGCCCGAGTTCACCACCCCCACGTCGCTGGCGCAGTTCACCCGAGAGGTGCTGCGGCCGGCGCTGTCTCGCTAAAACCTCTGCCCTCGCCATGCCCATGGCCCCCTGGGGGTCGTCGGGGGCAGGGCCCGCCGACGACGCCCCAGGGGGCAACGAGGGGTGGACGCCCGGAGGGCGCCCCCCGACCCGTTCAGTGCTCTAGTGAATGGACAGGGGATAGAGCGTCCCCGGCAGGGGCGGGAGGACGGGCGGGTTGACGAGCGGCGTGAGGGCCACGCGCCACAGCGCCCCGCTCGACCGCAGGAGCCCCGGCAGGGCCTCCATCGGCACGTGCGTGTTGATCTCGTACCCCGTGCCGGAGGTGTTGGTGGTGAACACGATGACGTCACTCCCCTGCGGTGCGCCGGCCGCGCCAAACTGCGGCGGCAGCTCGAGGAAGCGCGCCATGCGCCCGAGAGGCAGATACGTGAGGGACACCCGATCCTGCGCGCGGTACGCGATGGCGCGGGTGAAGACCGGATCCTCGGCCAGCGACGGCGCCGGCGTGCCCTGGGCGGCCTGGATCATGGCGCCGAGGCGCGATTGCCAGCCGCGCCCCATGGTGAACAGGGCCGCGTCGTTGACGAAGGCCAGGCCGAGGACGAGCTGCCCCCCGAGCAGGGTCTCGAAGCGCTTGCGCTCGACGCGGGCGCGGCGCGGCCAGTCGACGGAGATCTCGAAGGTGTCGACCGGGACGTCGGCGATGCGGGTGGCGTCGCGATGGACCGCGGAGCGCACGCGCAGGTGGCGGGTGTCGAGGTCGAGCGCGCGCACGGCGAGCGCGGCCAGCTCCTTGCCCGCCATCTGGTAGGCGGTAAGCATGTCGCGCCGCGCCGCGGCCGTGTCGTGGACGCCGAAGGCGCCGCCGAGGCCGATGCCGCCGCCGGTGCCCTCGCCGGGCCACACGGCGTAGATGAGCTCGCCGCTCATCTGATCGGCGGCCCGATCGAGCGGGCGGCGCCAGGTGGCGCGGCGCTGCGCGGGCACGGGCGGCGTGGCGACGTCGCCGATGTAATTGATCGCGTCCTCCAGATCGGAGTGGGCGGTGGCCGGGTGGCGGTGGCTCGAGTAGACGAGCACGGCGTCGGGGGGGATGAATTCGCTGCCCCACACGGGGCCGGTGGGCTGGGAGGCGAGGTGGCCGAGCCACCCTTCGCCGGGGCCCTGCCCGGGCTCGGAGCGGCCCGCGGCGCGCACGGTGATGCCGAGGCCCGGTCCATCGCTGCCGATGCTGACGTCCACGGTCCGCAGGCTGGTGATGAAGCGGGAGAAGCGGCGGGCGTTGCGGCGGGTGAAGCGCCACTGCGGGTCGTCCATGCCCTGGTTCAGGCCGGCCATGACGCCCTTCATCTGCGGGCCGTACCAGGTGCGCACGTTGTCGACGGCGACGTGCATGCGGACGAGGCCTTGCGCCTTGCCGAGGGGGCCGCTGAGGACGGTGGCGGCGGCGTTCACGAGCTCGGGGCGCCAGGCGATCTGGGCGTACCCGTCCTTGAAGGAGAGGAACATGGGGCCGCGGCGGGCGCGGATGACCATGCCCCACTCGAGGGGGGCGTAGTGGATGCCGGCGCGGGTGAGGATCTGTTCGATGGTCGCGCGCCCGTGCACGGGCAGGAGGAGGAGCAGGGGCTGCGCGGCCGCGCCCTTGAGGAGTGAAGGGTTGAGGAGGGCGACGGCGGCTGGCCGCGTGAAATCGACGATGTCGAGCAGGCGCGGATCGAGGCCGATGAGGTCGGCGAGCAGGGGGCCGAAGACCTTCTCGGGCGGCATGCCCGGATCGACGCCGAGGGTGAGGGCCACGGTGCGCGCCAGGTTGGCGCCGCTCTCGAGCACGACCCAGCCCATGACCTGCTGCGTGACGTCAGGGCTCGCTGGGGGTTGGGGTAGACCGGCGGTCTGGCCCTGGCTCGCGGGGTGACCGGCGCGAGCCGGGGGGTGGGAGGTGCAGCTGACGGTGAGGAGGGTGGTGAGGAGGGGGGCGGCCAGGAGAACGGAGCACTTCATAGCGGTCCTTTCTTTGTTGGCCTGGGAGGTGCGCGCTTGCGCGCCTCCGCGACCAGCGATCCAAAGCGCGGGTCGTCCCTGAGCGATGCCAGGTCGGGATCGCTCGTCACCTCATCGAGGGAGTCAACACCACGCTCGAGCGCCCGCCCGAGCCACTGCAGGGCCTCCTCCTTGCGCCCGCTCCGGGCGTAGGTGACGGCCCGGCCGTAGGCGGCGTAGGGCTGCCCCGGCGCGGCTCCATCGAGCCGGCCGAAGATCTCGAGTGCTTGCGCCTGTTCTGTCTTTCGTGCAAGGGCGAGGCCCAAGGCGTAGAGGGTGGGAGGATCGTTCTGCACCCAGCGGAGCGCTTCCCTGAAATGCTGCTCTGCTCCGTCGAGGTCGCCGCGGGCGAGGAGGAGCTTGCCGAGGGCGGCCTCGGCCTCGTAATCGCCGCGGTGGCTCTTGATGAGGGCGGCGAAGCCGGCTTCGGCCTCGGCGGTGCGCCCGAGCCGCAGCTGGCAGGTGGCCAGGCCCCGGCGCGCTTCGCGGGCCTGCGGATCACGGGTGAGGGCGCCCTGGAAGGCCTGGGCCGCGGGCTCGTACTGGCCCTGCTCGAAGAGCGCATTGCCGAGGAGGGTGTAGGCGCCCGCGTCGCCCGGGGCGGCGGCGAGGGCGGCGCGGTACTCGACGATGGCGCCCGCGATGTCCCCGTTGTGGAAAAGGACGTTCCCACGCGCCTTGTGGTGGACGCCTCGGCCGACGCAGCCGACGAGCCCGAGGGTCAAGAGGAGGCCGAGGAGACGGCGGGGGAGACGCGGGGAGAACGCAGGCGTGGACGGCATCGACATCGACATGGGCAGGGCTGGTATCACGACTCCGTCATAGCGGCAATCGCGCGACGGCAGCGGACAAAGGGACAGGGCGAGTTTGACGGCGTCAAAGCCCACGCGTACCTTATGCAGGCCGGGTCATGGACGACTGGAAGAATAGGGTTACGCAGGTCATCTCGACGGGGCCCAAGGACAAGGATCCGGATCAGGCCTGTCTGGTGCTCATCTATCCGGTCGGTCCGGAGCTCGGCAAGCGGTTCGAATTGAACCGGCCGGCGCTCATCATCGGCCGGGGCAGCGACTGCGACATCCAGGTGGACCGGGACTCGGTGTCGCGCAAGCACGCGCGGATCGAGCGCCGGAGCGGGGCCTGGATGCTGGTGGACCTCGAGTCGACGAACGGGACCTACGTCGACGACCGGCCCATCTTGGAGCACCAGCTGCACGACGGCGATCTGGTGAAGATCGGCAGCACGATCTTCAAGTTCCTGACCGGCGGCAACATCGAGACGGCCTACTACGAAGAGATCTACCGGATGACCATCATCGATGGTCTGACGCAGGCCTACAACAAGCGGTTCCTGGTCGAGAACCTCGAGCGGGAGCTGGCGCGCTGCGCGCGCTCGAAGCGGCCGCTGTCGCTGGTCATGATCGACATCGACTACTTCAAGAAGATCAACGACGAGTACGGTCACCTGACGGGCGATCACGTGCTCAAGGAGCTGGCGCGCCGCATCAAGGGGCGCATCCGCCGGGACGAGATCTTCGCCCGCTACGGCGGGGAGGAGTTCGCGGTGATGCTGCCCGAGGCGCCGCTCGAGAGCGCGCTGCAGTTCGCCGAGCAGGTGCGCTCCCTGGTGGAGCAGGAGCCCTTCGAGTTCGACGCCGACCGGCTGAAGGTGACGATCAGCCTGGGGGTGGCCAGCGTGACCGAGGAGCTCCCGATCGACGCCTTCTTCAATATGGCCGACGAGAACCTCTACCGCGCCAAGCGCGGCGGCAGAAACCGCGTGGTCGGCTAACCCCCCTTTCCTCTCCGGGCCTCTCCGGGCCTGCGGTACCATCGCTCGCATGCATGACGAGCTGGTGCGCTACTTCAGCGCCGAGAAGAGCGAGAGCCTCCTGTTCCTGCTGGCCGGCGTGGGGGCGCTGGTGGCCTCGGCCCTCCTGGTCCGGAACGGGAGCCCGTATCGCGGCATGGCCATCCCGCTCGTGATCGTCGGTCTCATCCAGGTGGTCGTGGGCGCGAGCGTGTACCTGCGCACCGACGCCCAGGTGGCGACGCTCACCGGCCTGTTCGACGGCACGCCGACCGAGTTCCAGCGGGCCGAGCTCGCGCGCATGGCGGTGGTGATGCGCAGCTTCCAGATCTACAAGGCGATCGAGATCGTGATCCTGCTCGGGGGGATCGTGCTCGCGCTCCTCTACCCGCACCGCGAGCGGCTCTATGCGGCCGGCATCGGCTGCATCCTGCAGGGCTCGCTCATGCTGGTGCTGGACTTGTTCGCGGAGAAGCGGGGGCAGATCTACATCGACGCCATTCGCCGGCTGGCGGGCCCGTAGCCGCGCCGTCGCCCTACTTGAGGACGTCGGACTGGAAGCCGAAGCCGACGACGATGTAGGGGATGCCGGGGTTGACGTCGACGCCGGTGCGCCAGCGGTGCTCGGCGTACCAGTTGACGATGAGCACCACGGTGGGGCGGTTGAAGCGCGTGTAGGGGCGGTCCCAGAAGGTGTAGGCGAGGAGCGGGCCGAGGCGCTGGTGCTCGTTGTTGCTCACGCGCAGGGTCTCGCCGGCGAGGTAGTCGCTCTGCTGGTAGAAGGGGCGCACGACGCTGTAGCGCACGCCGGCGGTGAAGCCGAACTTGGTGAGGTAGAGGACGTCGAGGTCGTTGGAGAAGACCCAGCCGCTCCGCGAGATGAGCGTGTCGAGCGTGACCTCGTACCAGACGCTGTCGTTGGCCCGCAGGTTCAGGCGCCAGTACTCGAACGAGGCCCGGTTGCGCACGACGATGTTGCCGAAGCGGAACTGGAGGAGGGGCTCGATGATGACGTGGGCGCCGTAGGTGATGTAGTTGAGGCCGCGGTCGCGGCGGGCGGCCAGGGTGCTGTCCGAGAAATCGGCGTTGGGGGTGGTGAAGGACTGGACGAAGCCGAAGCTCGAGAAGTAGTTGACGTACTCGGCGGTGACGCGGAGGTTGAAGATGGACAGCGGCTGGATCTCGATGGAGGGGCCGACCTTGACGAAGGCGGGGTTGAGCCGCGGGGCGAGGCCGAAGAAGAAGAAGTTGTCGCGGGCGATGGGCTTGTCGCTCCGGTAGAGGAGCCGCTCGGCGCCGGCCCGCAGCTGATCCTCCAGGCCGAGGGGGTTGTAGCGGAGGAAGAAGGCGTTGTTGAAGACCACGCGCCACAGGGGGATGGGCTGGGTGGTGGGCTTGGGGGCGTCGCGGGTGGGCGGGACGCGGAAGTTGCGGCCCCGCTTGCGATGCCCCGGGCGCAGACGCTCGGGGACGGCCTCGTCGGACTCCTCGGCCTGGGCCAGGAGGAGTCCTGGCTCATCAGGGGCCGCGGCGGCATCGGAGGGGGAGGCGGCCCCGAGGAGGGCCCCGAGGACGAGGGGAAGGACGTGGGCGGTGGTCTGGGCACGGGGCAAAGGGCACCTCCATCCGCAGCGTAGCCAGGAGAGGCCGCCGGAAGCAACCATTGCTGGGCCAGCAGAGCAGCCGAGCGACTCGACGACGGGTCGCACTCCTGCGGGCCTGTGGCCCTTCCCTGCTGCTTCACCCCCAGTGGGTCTCTTTTGGAACCAGTGGCTCGCTCGGCCTCATCCTGCGCTCGTACCATCTGCGCACGCGCGGGGAGGCCGCCGCGTCCTCTGGCTCAGTGCGGGGGCGAGGCGCCTGAATCACGCCGCTGCTTGAACACGCGGAAGAGGACGCCGAGCGACGGCACGAGGACGAGCGCGCCGAGGACGAGCGCGCCGAGGAGCAGGCGCAGCGTGACCGCGGGCGCGGCCGCGCCGGCGATGGTGACGTCCGGGACGATGAGATAGGGCCGCTGCGCCAGGCCCCAGCCCATCACGATGAGCGTGGCCTGGCCGATGGCGCACGCCCGCGCGAGCGGGTAACGCCGCCCGTAGAGCGCGGCCAGGGCGCCGATGGCCACGGCGCCGGTGGCGATCTGCAGCGGCCAGCTCCACGGGGCATGGAGGAGCGCGTCCTTGAAGTGCGCCGCCTCCCCGGCCGCCGAGAGACCGCCGAGGAGGGCGGCCGGGCCCACGGCCACGCCGGCCCCGAGGGCACGGCGGCGGAAGTCGTCCTGCAGCGCGGCCTCCTCGGCCTCGCAACAGAGATAGACCGCGGCCAGAAAGGCAAAGAGCGCCAGCGCGAGCAGCCCCACCGAGAGCGGGAACAGGCCGATCCAGGGAGCGAAGAACCCCCCCTCCACGAGGCCGCCGCGCGCCCGGATCTCCCCCGCCGACACGGCGCCGAGCGTCATCCCGAGGAAGATCGGCGTGAACACGCTGGCGCCCGCGAACACCCGCCCCCAGCGGCGCGCGCCCGCGCCCGCCCCGTAATGACGGAAGGTGAAGGCCGAGCCGCGCAGCACGATGCCGAGGAGCATGAGCGACAAGGGCACGTGCAGGGCCGTGGCGGCCACGGCAAAGGCGCGGGGAAAGCCGGAGAAGAGCAGCACCACGACGAGGATGAGCCACACGTGGTTGGCCTCCCACATCGGGGCGATGGCCCGCTCGATGAGGCGGCGCTGCGCCTCGGCGCGCGGGCCCCGTGCCAGCAGATCCCACAGCCCGCCGCCGAAATCCGCGCCTCCGAGGAGCACATAGAGCACGAGCGACAGCAGCATGATGAGGGCGATGACATCCGGCAGCCCGATCACGCCGCGCCTCCCTGGGCCCCCTGGGAGGGGCCCGGCGCCGCGAGGGCGGCCCGCACCTGCTGCCGCAGGATCAGCACCACCGCCACCGTCAGGCCGAGATAGACGAGCACCGTCACCGTGAACGGCACCACCAGCCAGGGCATGGGCGTCACCGCCTGCGCCGTGCGCAGGATGCCGTAGACGATCCACGGCTGCCGCCCCACCTCGGTCACCACCCAGCCCGCCTCGATAGCCACGAAGCCGAGCGGCCCAGAGAGGAGCGTGGCCCAGAGGAAGCGGCGCATCCCCGCCCCCATCTCCGTCCCCGCCTCCGCCGCTGCCCCGCCCCGCTGCCCCCGCCGCCTCCCCCAGAGGACCCAGACCGTCCAGAGCGCGTGGAGCGCGAGCACCCCGCC
>DATAGU010000105.1:0-4812 GCA_036263495.1 Polyangia bacterium
ATCGCCGCCGGGCTCGTCGCCAGGGGCTGGTTCGAGAGGCGGCGCCATGCCCCGCGGCGATCGCTTCAGCGTTTCCTCCGCTGGTTCCCTGTGAAGGCCATCGTGAAGACCTTCTACACTCGAACGCGGCGAACGCCGTCAGGGGGATAGATCTCCTCCTCATCCTCGGGGTCGTCGGTGTCGTCGGGTCGGGTGTCGTCAGACGGCACGGTGGTCATAGCCTATGCCTCCCCGCCCGCGGTGTCCTCGCCGGCCGTGCCCTCCCCGCCCTCCTGGTCGGCCTCGCCCGCCGCGCCCTCGCCGACCCCTCCACCCTGGCCCGCCGCGCCCTCGCCGGCCCCGCCCTCCTGGTCGTCGTCGGCCCAGTCCCGCGACTCCGCGCCGTCGGCCAGCAGCTTGGCCAGCGCCAGGGCCTCGGACATCGCCTGATGTGCCTCGCCGGCCTCCTCTATGGTGCGAGTCTTGAGCCGCTCGAGGGCGCGTTCTTGCAGCGCCACCAGCCGCGCCAGGGGCTTCTCTCCGAGGCGCTCCATCTCATCGGCGTCAAAGAGCAGGATGATGGGCTGAGCACCCGCGCTCTCGAGCACGAAGACCGCTTCGTCGATCCCTTCCGCAACCCTGGCGTTCGGGTCATCGGCGGCCATCATCTTCCCGAAATGGGTGCCGCGTTCGGCTAGCGCTGTCTGGGCGCCGTCGAGTACCCGCGCCAGCTCTTCGCCCTTGTCGCGGGCCATGCGGATGAGCGAGAACAGTCGCTCTCGTCCCTCCGCCTGGGCCTCGCTCTCCGCGGAGAATAGCGCCGGGTCGTGAAAGCTGGTGTCGTCGGCCGCGAAGATCAGCGCAATCAGGTCGATGAAAGCGTGCTGGACGCGCCCGATGTGTTGGTCGACGGATTCCAAGAGTTTGTCGATCTGCGTCGAGTGAGCGTATGGCATGGCGTACCTCCATCCCCATTGGGGTCGGGACGTGTCGCCAAGCAACGGTCGGTCCTGCAGTGGTTCCCGTCGGTGCGCCAGGACCTGCGCCATAACCGTTGGATACGATGGTCGACGACAAACTGCGCGTGGATCGCACCTCCTCCAAGGAGGGTTAGACGGAAACAGGCCTCATGGCACCGTCGAGGAGTCGTCGCTTAGTGGGGAGAAAGGTCTAAATCTCGTCGGTGTCCTGTCACATATAGAGCAACATGTCTACCGATGCTTCAAAGGAACGTTGGTCCAATACAATCCGATCTTGGATAGAGATTTCTCAGAAATAACCTTGCCTCTCGCGCCCTGCAGCGCCTTCATGTCGTCGAGAAGGACGGAAACCCAACTCGCGCAGGAGAACGACAATGGCGCTCAAGAACTGGCAGATGAATAAGAAGAACAATGCTCCGCAGAAGAAGGGCCAGGGCAAGGAGAAGCCGGCCGCAAAGACGTCCACCAATGAGAGACAGGCCCAGCGCACCGCGCAGGATGCGGAGCCTCGCCCGGAGGCGGTCACCTCACCGGAGGCGGTGACGGAGCACGCGGAGCCTCACACCAGCGAGGTGCCTGTGGGTGAGATCCACGAGCAAACCAACACGGACGTTACCGCCGCCTCGCCGCCGGACCTGCCGGCCGAGGGCCTGGAGGTCGATCTGGTGGCACCCGAGGCGAGTGAAACGGCGCCTGCCAGCGAGCCGGCGGTGGAGGCCACGCCCGCCGAGCCCACGACCACCGCCCGGATCGAGCTACCCGAATCCACGCCCGCGCAGCCGGAGCCTGCTGTCGCTGAGTCTGGAGCCGAGGCCCAGGTGATGACGGTGGCACCGGAGGAGACGCAGGCGGCCGAGGAGACGCATGCAGCCGAGCCCGCGCCGGCCGAGCCTGCTCCAGCCGAGCCTGCCCCGGTCGAGCCCGGTCCGGCCGAGCACGCCCTGATCGAGGAGGCCACGGTTGCCACCGAACAGCCTGCTGCCGCTACGGAGCCCACCTCGAGCACGAACGCCGCCGCCGAAAACGAACCCACGCCCTCCTCGAAGGAGGCCCAGCCCCGCGAGCGCGATCCGCGCCTGCCCCCGCCCGGCACCGTGCTGCAGCGGCGCGACCGCCACGGCAACGTCCGCTGCGAGTGCACGGTCGAGCAGGACGGCATTCGCTACGCCGGCAAGCTCTACAAGTCGCTCTCCGCAGCCGCTATCGCAGCGACCAAGGATATGGGGCTCAAGAGTAAGACGCAGAACGGGCACACCTTCTGGGGCGTCGCCAAGCCCGCCCGCCCGGCAAAGAGCCTGCTCGAAGTGCTGGAGCGCGTCTGGGAGCGCTACCGCGAGCACGCCGAGATCATCGCTGCGCAGAGTGGCGCGGACGATGGGCAGCGCGCCCGGGTGAGGCAGGCGATCGAGAAGCACGTCGAGATCCTCGCCGGGCTCCGGGCTCGAGTGGCGTAGCCGACGCTGGCCTACCTACTTACCTACCCCGCCCGCTCGCCAGATCCTTCCGCTTCGTCCTTCGCCCCTGCGCGCCTTCCCTCTTCCGCCCCAACATCCTGCCCACCGCTTCCGCGCCCGTTCGCACCGGGCTGGACTACGTTGCGCGCAGGCCCTTGAGGAGCGAAATACCACCAGGCGCGGCCGATAGACACCACCATCGCCCGTCCGCCCTCTATCAGCAGTAGCCCACTCACCTGCCCCCGGACGGCATGCGGGGACGAGTGTCAGCGTCGCGTCTTGCCGTATGCTGGACGCGATGGCATCGTCCCCCGAGTCCGAGACGCTTCCGGTCCAGACCCTGCACGCATCCTTCGAGGAGCACCTCGAGCGCGGCCCCGTGGTGATCACCTCGCCCACCGGCTCGGGCAAGTCCACTCTCGTGCCATGCTGGTGCCCGGGGCCTGTGCTGGTCGTCGAGCCGCGACGCCTGGCCTGCCGCACCCTCGCCCAGCGCGTCGCCGAGCTCGAAGGCACGGCCCTGGGCGATGCAGTGGGCTACCGCGTGCGTGACGAGCACTGCGCCCACGACCGGACGCGCGTGGTCTTTGCCACGCCGGGTGTCGTGCTGCGCAGCACGGCCGAGTGGTCGCGCTTCCAGACCGTCATCGTCGACGAGCTGCACGAGCGCAGCCTCGACGTCGACCTGCTGCTCGGGCTTCTCGCCCAGCGCTTCCGGGGCCACCTCGTGGTGATGTCGGCGACGCTCGATGGGGACCGCGTGGCGGCGCATCTCGGGGGGTATCACCTGCGTGCCGAGGGACGCACCCACCCAGTCACGCTAAAGTACCTTGACGGTAGAGTCCTGCTGCCCGACCCGCAGGGCATTGAGGCGCGTGTGCGGCGCGCGCTCGACCAGGCCCGCGGCGACTTGGGCGACGTGCTGGTGTTCCTCCCCGGGAAGGCCGAGATCAAGGACTGCGCCCGGGCGCTGCGGGGGCGCTCGGAGTTCGAGATCATCGAGCTGCACGGCGGGCTCTCGATCGATGAGCAGCGCCGGGCATTCAGTCCCAGCGATCGGCGCAAGGTGGTGCTCGCCACCAATGTCGCCGAGACGTCGATCACGCTGCCGGGCGTGGGCGTGGTCATCGACGCGGGCCTGGTGCGCCAGACCCGCTATCGTGACGGACGCGGCTACCTCACGCTGGTGCCTATCGCCGAGGACAGCGCTGACCAGCGGGCGGGCCGCGCCGGGCGTACCGGCCCCGGGGCGTGCTATCGGCTGTGGAGTCAGGCCGCCAAGCTCGCGCCGACGACGACGCCCGAGGTGTATCGCGAGTCGCTGGTGCCGCTGGTGCTGGCGGCCGCGGCGTGCGGCGAGCGCCCCGAGGCGCTGCGGCTGCTCGATCCTCCCAAGCCGCACGCGCTCAGCGCGGCCCGCGACGAGCTCACGGCGCTCGGGGCGCTCGATGCCAGCGGCGACATCACGGCGCGCGGCCGCCAGCTCTTCGGGATGCCGCTCGACGCCCATCTCGGACGGTTGCTGGTCGAGGCCCAGGGAGCGGGGTGCCTGGCGGACGCCATCGACTTGGTGGCCGTGCTCGCCGCTGGGCGGGCGCTATTTCTGCCCGGACCCCGGCCGGACTTCCCCGAAGATGACCTGCGGGCGGGCGGCTGTGACGTCAGCGCGTGCGTGCGCGCGCTCCGAGGCGGCGATCCGGAGACGCACCGGCTCCACCGCGCCACACTCGAAGAGGCGCGGCGAATCAGCGCGCGGCTGCGCCGAGCCCACGACCTGCCGGAGCGGGCCGACCCCGGGGCCGCGGTGGATCGCGAGGCGCTCGCGCGGACAGCCCTGGCGGCCGACCCGCGGTGCGTCCACGTGGCGCGGCGGCGCGGGCGCGAGGTGCTGTGGAGCAATGGTGGCACCGAGGTGGAGCTGGCGCGCGAGAGCGCGCTGGCGGAAGTGCACGAGGTCGAGGCCATCGCGGTGCTCGATACGCGGGCGGTGGTGGTTGCCGGCGGCGGCGGGCGCGAAGCCCGCATCCTGGTGACCTGCGCGACGCCGCTGCCGCTGCGCTGGCTGGTCGATGCGGGCCTGGGGCGAGACCGACTCGGAGGCGTGTCGCTGGACCGGGGACGGGTCGTGGCGCAGGTCGAGCGGGTGTACGCGCGGCGCGTGATCGCGGAGCGCGAAGAGGTGCCCCAGGGGGAGATGGCGCGCGCGGCGTTGTGCGCGCTCTTCTTGCGGGGGTCGGTGTTTCGGCAAAGCCTGGCTGTGACCCGCGAGCGGCTCGCGGCGGCGGCCCTGGCGGCGAAAATGCTCTCCAGTGGGTATCCGCTCGACTGCGGTGAGTGGCGCCCGCCTTCCCCTGCGGAATCGGAGCTCGAGGCCTGGGTGATGACGCGGCTGGCCGCCC
>DATAGU010000106.1:0-20005 GCA_036263495.1 Polyangia bacterium
GCGGGAAGAGGCCCTCACATCGTCTCGCGAGGCCGTGGAGATCTATCGAAAACTGTCCCAGGAGCGGCCCGATATCTTTCTGCCCGACTTCGCCAGCAGCCTCAATAATCTGGGTATTTGGCAGAGCGAGCTAGGACAGCAGGAAGAGGCCCTCACATCGTCTCGCGAGGCCGTGGAGATCTATCGAAAACTGTCCCAGACGCGGCCCGATGCCTTCCTGCCCTACCTCGCCAGCAGTCTCAACAATCTGGGTATTCGGCAGAGCGAGATGGGGCAGCGGGAAGAGGCCCTTGCATCGACGAGCGAGGCCGTGGGGATCCGACGAAAACTGGCCCAGGAGCGGCCCGATGCCTTCCTGCCCGACCTCGCCAGCAGCCTCCATAATCTGGGCCATAGGCAGAGCGAGCTGGGGCAGTCGGAAGAGGCCCTCGCATCATCTCGCGAGGCCATGGAGATCCGACGAAAACTAGCCCAGGAGCGGCCCGATGCTTTCCTGCCCGACCTCGCCAGCAGCCTCTACAATCTGGGCGCTCGGCAAAGCGAGCTGGGGCAATGGGAAGAGGCCCTCGCATCGGCCCAGGAAGCGCTCGATGTCATCTGGCCCTTCTTCCTTTCCATCCCCTCGGCCTTTGGACGGCTCACCAAGGTCATCCTCGGCAATCTCCAACAGCACCTGAAGAACCTCGGGCGCCAGTCCACACCCGAACTGCTCGAACGTCTGGCCATCTTCCAGCAGAAGCTCGGCGCCTGAGCTGCCTCGCCTCTATGGCAACTATTGCGGTGGCCCAATTCCCTCGTGTTGCTCGAACCCTATGCCGAACGCCGCGCCCGCCAGTTCCACCGAGCAGGGGCTCGTGGTGGCACGTTGACCCGGAGGTCGATGGGCCACTACCGTGAGGTGAGAGCAGGCACTGATGGCCATCCGTCTCTTCATCTCCTATGCGCACGAGGACGAGCCGCTACGGAGGAAGCTGGGGAACCATCTCAAGCTGCTTGAGCGCCAGGGGCTGATCGAACCGTGGCACGACCGGAAGATCCTGCCGGGCGACGAGTGGAAGGGGCGGATCGACGAGCACCTGGAGAAGGCAGACGTCATCCTCTTGCTGGTCAGTGCGGACTTCCTCGGTTCGGACTACTGCTACGACCTCGAGATGATGCGCGCCCTCGAGCGCCATCGGGAGAAGACGGCGCGCGTGGTCCCGATCATCCTCCGTTCTTGCGATTGGCAGGCGGCACCGTTCGCCACGCTGCGGGTGCTTCCGCACGAGGGGCGGGCCGTCACCTCGTGGGGCAACGAGGATGAAGCCTGGACTCACGTGGCGCGGGGGTTACGAGAGCTGATCGAGCACTTGCGGGACGCGGCGTGGATGTCCGGGAGGGGGAGTAGTGACGCAGCCCGGACGGAGGTGCCGGTCTCGGAGAGGGTTGCCGCCGGAGGGATGCTCGCTCCGACGCATCGGGACGACTTTGCCGACGTGCTGGAGACGGGCATCTCACCGCGGCCGGCCAAGCCAGGCCCGGCCGCGTTGCTGGTCGCGCGCTACCAGATCGTGCCGTTCTTCGAGCCGGGACGGGCGAAGCTCCTCGCCGAGCTGCGTGCCTGGGCCGATGATGCGGCGCCGGCGCGTGCGCGCCTCCTCCACGGCGCGGGCGGCATGGGCAAGACGCGCCTGTTCATTCATTGGTGCGCTCAGCTGCGCAACGAGGGCTGGCGCGCGGGCTTTCTGCGCAAGGAGGCGTCTCGTGAGCGCTTCGCCGCGCTCGTCGCGGATGGCCGGCCCACGCTGGTAGCGGTGGACTATGCGGAGTTACGCCAGGGACTCACCGGGTTGCTGCAGCTGGTGGCGGCACGGCTGGACCCTGGCGGAGGAGGCCGGCTGCGCATGGTGCTGCTGGCGCGTGAGATCGGCGACTGGTGGACCGCCCTCCGCACGAGCGACGCGGAGGTGCAGGGGCTGCTCGATGATCATGCCCCCCTCGCCCTCGGGGCGCTGGCGCACGGACGGGAGGAGCGGGAAGAGGCGTTCGCGGAGGCGTTGAAGCGCTTCGCCGCCGTGGACGGGAAGGAAGTGGCCCGCGGGGCCTCACCATCGCTCCCGCCGCTCGAGGATGAGCTCTATGACCGCGTGCTCTACATCCACATGGCGGCGCTGCGAGCGCTCGAAGGGGTGGTGGTGCGGGCAGAGAGGCTGCTCGGGGATATGCTCGATCACGAGGAGCGCTTCTGGCTGACCCAGCTGTCGGCAGAGGAGCGCTCCGCCGCCAGAGGGCGGAAATTCAAGGAGCAGGTGGCTCGGGTGGTGGTGGCGCTGACGCTCCTGGGAGGAGCGCGGGAGCGGGCTCAGCTTCGCGGGGTGATGCGCCGTGTGCTCGGGGCCGAGGACGAGGGGCTCGAGCTGCTCCTACGCGATCTCTACCCCGGGGGACGGGGCGAGAGATACGTGAACGGTCTGGAGCCGGATCTCCTCGGCGAGGCGCTGGTGCATCGCACGCTGGAACGGCTCCAGCAAGCCGGGGAGGCAAAGGAGTATCTGGCCGCGGTGTTCGACGGCGCGGAAGAGCCGGCGCTGGAGACGGGCTTCGTGGTGCTGGGACGGCTCTCCGAGCAATACCCTGACGAGGCCGGGAAGTGGATCGCGGAGGTTCTGGGTGGCGACGTGACGGGCCGGGCGCTGCCGGCCTTGGCCGCGGCCAAGGCGCTCGGGAAGAAGACGGCGCACGCGCGGGTGGGCGTGGAGCTGGCGCGGGTGCTCGAACGGGTCGGGACGATCGAGCTGGCGCAGCGTCTGGAGGAGGCGGGGCTACCGGAGCAGACGGTATCGCTCCGTGAAGTCAGGATGTGGGTGACGCAGTTGCAGTTGGTGCCTTTGCCCGAAGATGCGGGTGCGGATGCGCTGGCGGAGCGGGCACGGGTGCTCAACAACCTGGGCGTCTGGCAAAGCAGGTTGGGGCGGCTGGAGGCGGCTCTGGCCTCGACGTGCGAGGCTGTGGAGATCCGACGGCAGCTGGCTAAGGAGCAGCCCCACGCGTTCCTGCCCGATCTCGCCCTGAGCCTCAGCAACCTGGGGAACCGGCAAGGTCGGGTGGGGCAGTGGGAAGCGGCGCTCACATCGTCTCATGAGGCGGTCGAGATCTACCGGAGGCTGGCTCAGAAGCAGCCTGGTGCCTTCCTGGCGTACCTTGCCCTGAGCCTCAACAACCTGGGTGCCTGGCAAAGCGAGCTGGGACAGCGAGAAGAGGCCCTGACCGCGTTTCGCGAAGCGGTCGAGATCCGGCGAAAGCTGGCCCAGGAGCGCCCCGATGCCTTCCTGCCGGACCTCGCCATGAGCCTCAGCAATCTGGGCAAGTGCGAGAGTGAATGGGGGCACCCGGGAGCGGCCCTCGCGTCGGCCCCCGAGGCTGTGGAGATCTATCGGAGGTTGGCGCAGGAGCAGCCCGATGCCTTTCTGCCGGACCTCGCCATGAGCCTCAACACGCTGGGATATTGTCAGAGCAGGTCGGGGCAGCGAGAAGCGGCCTGGGCGTCGACACGTGAGGGCGCAAAGCTCTATCGGAAGCTGGCGCAGGAGCGGCCCGATGCCTTCTTGCCCGACCTTGCGAGGAACCTGAACACCCTGGGCGATTGTCAGAGCGAGCTGGGGCAGCGGGAAGCAGCGCTTGCATCGGCTCAGGAGGCGCTCAACGTCATCTGGCCCTTCTTCCTTTCCCTCCCGCGAGGCTTCGAGCGGCTCACCAGGCTCATCCTCGACAGCCTCCAGCAGCATCTGAAGGACCTCGGGCTCGCTCCGTCACCTGAATTGCTTGAGCGCCTCACCATCTTCCAGCAGAAGCTCAGCGCCTGAGCAGGCTGGCCCTCTCCGCGGCGGCCTGGGCCGCCGCGGCCGAGCATTCGCAGTTCCACCGGGCGCAGGGAGCTGCACCTCATGCCCCATCACGACCAGACGCCTACTGCACGCCGTGCGGGTGACATCCGGCCGCACCCGGACGCCTACTGCATGCCGTGCGGGTGACATCCGGCCGCACCGGACGCCTCCTGCACGGCGTAAGGGTGCCATCCGGTCGCCCGGACGCCTCCTGCACGCCGTGCGGGTGCCATCCGGTCGCACCCGAACGCCTACTGCACGGCGTAAGGGTGCCATCCGGTCGCGCCCGGACGCCTCCTGCGCGCCGTGTAGGGGCCATCCACGGGCGACCGGACGGTCACTTCAGGACCGTAGACGTTCGTTAGGGTGCCTTCAGATCGGGTGCCTTCAGATGTCGGCCAAGCTTCGCTGCCAGGGGTGCCACCTGCGGGACGCTAAGCAGCGTGTAGTGCTCGCCCGGCACCTCGTCCACGATGAGGCCGCCCGTCGTCCACGCTCCCCAGCCCAGATCCGCCGCCACCCCAGGAACCTCCTGGGTACCAGCGCGCAGCAACACCATCCTTCCCGTATAGAGACGAGGCACATACCGCCGCAGCGCTTCCTCATGATGTCGGAAGATCGCGAAGTAACGCTCCACCTGGTCGAGTTCCAGGCTGAACGCATCGCCGAGCGTGCGGCGGGCCTGTTCGAGCACATACGCCAGGCGCTCCCGCCCACCCAGTGCGCGCAGCCGCTCCGGATCCAGCCCCATGCGCTGCACTGGCAGATCGAGGATCCGGCCGAACCCAGCGAGGAGCGCCAACTCGTCCGGCGCCAGCCGCGCCTCGGGCGACGGCGCATGGCTGTCGATGAGCGCCAGCAGCTCCACCACTCCGCCGACCGCCTCGAGCTGCCGCGCCATCTCGAAGGCCACCACGCCACCGAAGGACCAACCGCCGAGCAGATACGGCCCCTCGGCCTGCACGCCCCGCATCAGCCCGACGTAGTGACGCGCCATCGCCTCGACCGAGGCCGGCAGCATCTCTCCGCCATCGAGCCCGGGTGCATGGAACGCATACACGGGCCGCGCCGGGTCGAGATGCCGCGCGAGCTCCGCGTAGCCTGAGGCGCTGCCGCCACCGCCATGCACGAGGAACAGCGGCCGCTCCCCAGCCTGTCCCGCCTGCAGCTGCACGAGCGCCGACCCCGACGCCGCACGCTCTTCCTTCTGCCGGAGTGCGCGGGCCAGCTGCTCGATCGTCGGGTTCTGGAACAGCGTCAGGAGCGGCAACGGCCGCCCCAGCACCTTGCGCACCTCGGCCACGAGCCGCGCGGCCAGGAGGGAGTGCCCGCCCAGCTCGAAGAAGTGCTGTCGCACGCCCACCGGGCGAACGCCGAGGACCTCCTCCCAGAGATGGACGAGCTTCGCCTCCAGCTCATCGCGGGGCCCGAGCAGCGCCTCTCGCGCCTCGACCCCGCCCTGATCCGGCGACGGCAGGGCGCGGCGGTCGAGCTTGCCGTTCGGGGTGAGCGGCAGCGCCTCCAGGAACACAAACGCCGACGGCACCATGTACTCGGGCAGGCGCCGCTGCAGGAAGGCCCGCAGCTCGCCGCTCGGCACCGCCGCCTCCTGGGCCACGAGATACGCCACCAGGCGCTTGTCGCCCGGTGCGTCCTCGCGCACGAGCACCACCGCCTGGCGCAGGGACGGATGCTGCAAGAGGGCCGTCTCCACCTCGCCGAGCTCGATGCGGAAGCCGCGCACCTTGACCTGGAAGTCCGTGCGGCCGAGGTACTCGAGCGTCCCATCGGACCGCCAGCGCACGAGGTCCCCCGTGCGGTAGAGGCGCGCGCCCGGCTCGCTGCCCGATGAACCGCCGACGGAACCGCCGAACGGATCGGGCACGAAGCGGTCCGCCGTCAGCTCCGGCCGTCCGAGATATCCGCGCGCCACGCCCGCGCCGCCGATGTACAGCTCGCCCGGCACACCCGCCGGCACTGGCTGCCCCTGCGCGTCGAGCACGTACACCCGCGTCCCCGCGATGGGCCGGCCGATGGTCGCCGGCCCGTCGGGCCTCCGCAGCGCCCAGGTCGAGTAGGTCGTGGTCTCGGACGGGCCATAGAGGTCGTAGACCCGCTCGATCCCCGGCCGCGCGTAGATCTCCCGCACGAGCGCCGTGGGCAAAGGCTCACCCGCGAGGTTTACCACCCGCACGCCCGCGGGCAGACCGCCCATGCGCAGGAGCTCGCGCACGGCCGACGGCACGGTGTTGACGAGCGTCACCCGGTCCCGCGCCGGCAGCTCCGGCAGATCGAGCACCGTTCGCGCCAGGATCACGCTCCCGCCCACGCTGAGCGACAGGAACAGCTCGAAGATGGACAGGTCGAACGCGATCGACGTGGAGGCCAGTGTCCCGGCCAGCACCTCGGGCTCGAACACCTCCTCGGCCCAGGTGAGGAGCGCCACCGCGTTCTGGTGCGCGATGGCCACGCCCTTGGGTCGTCCGGTCGAGCCCGACGTGTAGATGAGGTACGCCAGCTGCTCGGGCGCGGTGACGATGCCCGGACGATCGCCGCGTGCCGTGCCGATCGTCGTGTCCCAGTCGGTGTCGATGCGCAGGATGCGCGCGCCGTCCCCGAGGGTGGCCGGCAGCCGCGACACGAGGTGCGCCTGCGTGACCACGAAGCGCACCCGCGCGTCGTCGATGACGAAGCCGAGGCGCTCCTCGGGGTAGGCCGGATCCAGGGGGACGTAGACGCCGCCGGCCTTGAGGATGCCGAGCAGGCCCACCACCATCTCCCACGAGCGCTCGATGCAGATGCCGACCGGCGTCTCGGGCCGCACGCCGAGGTCCCGCAGCGTGTGCGCGAGCCGGTTCGCCCGCTCGTCGAGCTCCGCGTAGTCGAGCGAGCGCGTGCCGTCCACGAGCGCGATCGCCCGCGGCGTGCGCGCCACCTGCGCCTCGAAGCGCGTATGGAGGCAGGCCCCTTGCGTGACCGGGTGCGGCGCGGCGTCCGAGGCCGGCCCGCCGGGCACCTCCTCCCACTCGGCCCACTCCGTCCACTTCGGCCACGCCGCCCACTCCTCGAGGAGCGTGCGCCGCTCGGCCGCGGTGAGGAGCGGCAGCTCGGTGATGCGCACCTCGGCACCGGCCTTAGCCGCAGGGTGACCGACGATGCCCGCGAGCAGCACCTGGAAGTGACCGGCCAGGCGCTCGATGGTCGCGGCCTCGAAGAGGTCGGTGTTGTACTCGAACCCGCCGAGCAGCCCCTCGCCGCCCGGCTGCAGGGTGAGCGACAGATCGAACTTGGCGATGCCGCCGTCGTACGGCAGCGGGGTCAGCTTGAGGCCGGGCAGCCCCGCCTCGGACAGGGGCAGGTTCTGGAGCGCGAACATCACCTGGAAGACGGGCGAGCGGCTGAGGTCGCGCTCCACGCCGAGCACCTCGACCAGCTTCTCGAACGGCACGTCCTGGTGCGCGTAGGCCCCGAGCGTCACCTCGCGCACCCGGCCGAGCAGCTCGCGGAACGTGGGCTGGCCGTCGAGATCCGTCCGCAGCGCCAGCGTGTTGATGAAGCACCCGATGAGGCCCTCGGTCTCGATGCGCGTGCGCCCCGCGATCGGCGTGCCGACCACCAGATCCTTCTGTCCCGTGTAGCGGTAGAGCAGCGCCTGGAACGCCGCGAGCAGGGTCATGAACAGCGTGGCGCCCTGCTCACGCCCGAGCGCCGCGAGGGCCTGCGTGAGCGCCGGTGCGAGCGTGAAGTGGTGCAGCCCCCCGCGGTAGGTCTGGATCGGCGGCCGGGGATGATCCGTGGGCAGGTCGAGCACCGGGAGACGGCCGCCGAGTTGCTGCTTCCAGTAGGAGAGCTGCCGCTCCAGGACCTCGCCCTGGAGCCACTGGCGCTGCCAGGCCGCGTGGTCGGCGTACTGGATCGGCAGCTCGGGCAGGGGGGACGTCTGCGCGGGCCGGCCCTCGCTGAAGTGCTGGTAGAGGGCGCCAAGCTCGCGCACGAGGATGCCCATCGACCACCCGTCCGAGATGATGTGGTGCAGCGTGACGAGGAGGAGATGGTCCTCGGGCCCGAGGCGGAGGAGCTGGACGCGGAGGAGCGGGCCGCGGCCGAGGTCGAAGGGTCGCAGCGCCTCCTCGCGGGCGAGCGAGCGCGCACGCGCCTCCCGCTCCTCGGCCGGCAGCGCCTGCAGGTCGATCCGTGTGAGGCCGAGCTCGAGCTCGGGAGCGACGGCCTGGACCGGCTGGCCGTCGCGCAACTCGAAGTGGGTGCGCAGGGCCTCGTGCCGCCGCACCAGCGCGGCGAAGCTGCGTTCGAGCGCGTCCCCGTCGAGCGCGCCGGTGAGGCGCACGGCCACGGGGATGTTGTAGAACGGGCTCCCGGGTTCGAGCTGGTCGAGGAACCACAGCCGCTGCTGGGCAAACGAGAGCGGCAGCGGCTCCGTGCGCGGCACGGGCCGAAGCGGCGGGGCCGCGAGGGCCACCACCTCTCGCCGGGCGGCCCGGGCCTCGTCGATCCGCTGCGCCAGCGCCGCCACGGTGGGCGCCTCGAACAGCATGCGTACGGGCAGCTCCACCTGGAACAGGTTGCGGATGCGGGACAGCACCTGCGTGGCGAGGAGCGAGTGCCCGCCCAGCTCGAAGAAGTTGTCCTCTACGCCCACGCTCGCGGGAGGACGGCCGAGGATGCCGGCCCACAGGCCGGCCACCAGCTCCTCGGTGGGCGTGCGCGGCGCCCTGTCCACGTGCGCCGAGGCGCCTGCCGACGTCGCGTCCGGGGCCGGCAGCGCCCGCCGGTCGAGCTTGCCGTTGGACGTGAGCGGCAGCTCGCCGAGGAAGACGAAGGCCGTCGGCACCATGTATTCGGGCAGTCGTCGCTTGAGGAACTCGCGCAGCTCGCCGATCGGCACCGTCGCCGCCGCCTCCCGGGCCACGAGGTACGCGACCAGGCGCTTGTCACCGGGCCGATCCTCGCGCGCCACCACCACCGCCTGGCGCAGGGACGGGTGCTGCAGGAGGACCGCTTCCACCTCGCCGAGCTCGATGCGGAAGCCGCGTACCTTGACCTGGAAGTCCGTGCGACCGAGGTACTCGAGCGTCCCGTCGAGACGCCAGCGCACGAGGTCCCCCGTGCGATAGAGGCGCGCCCCCGGCTCGCCGCCGGACGGACCGCCGGCGGAACCGGCGAAGGGATCGGGCACGAAGCGGTCGGCCGTCAGCTCGGGCCGGCCGAGGTAGCCGCGCGCCACCCCGGCGCCGCCGATGTACAGCTCGCCCGGCACCCCCGCCGGCACCGGCTGGCCCTGCGCATCGAGCACGTAGACTCGCGTGCCCGCGATCGGCCGGCCGATAGTCGCCGGCCCGTCGGGACGGCGCAGCGCCCAGGTCGAGTAGGTCGTGGTCTCGGACGGGCCATAGAGGTCGTAGACCCGCTCGATCCCCGGCTGCCCGTAGATCTCCTGCACCAGCGTCGTGGGCAGGGGCTCGCCCGCCAGGTTCACCACCCGCACGCCCGCGGGCAGCCCGCCCATGCGCAGGAGCTCACGCAGGGCCGAGGGCACGGTGTTGACGAGCGTCACCCGGTCGCGCGCCGGCAGCTCCGGCAGATCGAGCGCCGTTCGCGCCAGGATCACGCTCCCGCCCACGCTGAGCGGCAGGAACAGCTCGAAGATGGACAGGTCGAAGGCGATCGACGTCGCGGCGAGCGTCCCGGCCAGCACCGCGGGCGCGAACACCGCCTCGGCCCAGGTGAGGAGCGCCACCGCGTTCTGGTGCGCGATGGCCACGCCCTTGGGCCGTCCCGTAGAGCCCGACGTGTAGATGAGGTAGGCGAGCTGCTCGGGCGCGGTGGCGATGTCCGGACGGTCGCCGCGGGCCGTGCCAATGGTGCTGTCCCAGTCGGCGTCGATGCGCAGGAGGCGCGCGCTGTCACCGAGGGTGGCCGGCAGGCGCGACACGAGGTGCGCCTGCGTGACCACGAACCGCACCCGCGCGTCCTCGATGACGAAGCCGAGGCGCTCCTCGGGGTAGGCCGGATCCAGGGGGACGTAGACGCCGCCGGCCTTGAGGATGCCGAGCAAGCCGACCACCATCTCCCACGAACGCTCGACGCAGATCCCGACCGGCGTCTCGGCCCGCACGCCGAGGTCCCGCAGCGTGTGCGCGAGCCGGTTGGCGCGCTGGTCGAGCTCCGCGTAGTCGAGCGAGCGTGTGCCGTCCACGAGCGCAATCGCCCGCGGTGTACGCGCCGCCTGCGCCTCGAACCGCGTGTGGAGGCAGGCGCCTCGCGGGGCCGCGAGCGGCGCCGCGTTCCATTCCTCGAGGAGGGTGCGCCGCTCGGCCTCGCCCAGGAGCGGCAGGTCGGCGATGCGCGCGTCTGCCCCGGGATGATCAACGATGCCCGCGAGCAGCACCTGGAAGTGACCGGCCAGGCGCTCGATGGTCGCGGCCTCGAAGAGATCGGTGCTGTACTCCAGGGCCCCGTTCAGCGCCCCCGTGGCATCCGACTGTAGGGCGAGCATGAGGTCGAACTTGGCCACGCCGCCGTCGGAGGGCACCGCCGTCAGCTTGAGCCCTGGCAGCCCCGCCCCGGACGGGGGCAGGTTCTGGAGCGCGAACATCACCTGGAAGACGGGCGAGCGGCTGAGGTCGCGCTCCACCTCGAGCACCTCGACCAGCTTCTCGAAGGGGAGGTCCTGGTGCGCGTAGGCGCCGAGCGTCACCTCGCGCACGCGGGCGAGCAGCTCGCGGAACGTGGGCCGCCCCTCGAGGTCCGTCCGCAGTGCCAGCGTGTTGACGAAGAGACCGATGAGCCCCTCGGTCTCGGCGCGGGTGCGGCCGGCGATCGGGGTGCCGACGATGATGTCGGTCTGGCCGCTGTAGCGGTGCAGGACGGCCTGGAAGGCCGCGAGCAGGGTCATGAACAGCGTGACCCCGTGCTGGCGGCTGAGGGCCTCGAGCCCCCGCACCAGCTCGGGCGAGAGCGTGCACATGTGCTGGGCGCCGCGATGGGTCTGCACCGGCGGGCGCGGCCGGTCGGTGGGCAGCGCGAGCACGGGGAGGGGTCCTCGGAGCTGCTGCTTCCAGTAGGTGATCTGCCACTCGAGCACCTCCCCGCTCAGCCACTGGCGCTGCCAGGCCGCGTGGTCGGTGTACTGGATCGGC
The DNA here is from genome assembly GCA_036263495.1 of Polyangia bacterium. Taxonomy (GTDB): domain Bacteria; phylum Myxococcota_A; class Polyangia; order Palsa-1104; family SHYY01; genus DATAGU01. The sequence goes on from DATAGU010000106.1 coordinate 11,021, forward strand.
AGCTCGGGCAGGGGAGAAGGCCGCCCGTCGCAGAAGGCCTGATAGAGCGCCACCAGCTCGCACACGAGGATGCCCATCGACCAGCCGTCCGAGACGATGTGGTGCAGCGTGACGAGCAGCACGTGCTCGTCCGGCACGAGCCGCAGGAGCGCCACGCGGAAGAGCGGGCCGCGGGCGAGATCGAAGGGCCGTGTCGCCTCCTCGCGCACCAGCTCGCGCGCCCGCGCCTCGCGCGCCTCGGCCGAGAGCGCGGTGAGATCCATGGGATCGAGCGCGACCTCGAGGTGCGGCGCAATGATCTGCACCGGCGTCCCGTCGCGCGATTCGAAGTGGGTGCGCAGCGCGTCGTGGCGCCGGACCACCTCCTCCAGGCTCCGCCGCAAGGCGCCGACGTCGAGCGCGCCGGTGAGCCGGAGCGCGACCGGGAGGTTGTAGAACGCGTGCCCCGGCTCGAGCTGGTCGAGGAACCACAGGCGCTGCTGGGCAAACGACAGCGGCAGCTCGCCCGTGGAGGCGCCCGCCTGGAGTGGCACGGCCTCGCGGGCCAGGAGGTGCTGGCGGGCCGCCTCGATCCGGGCCGCCAGCGTCGCCACCGTGGGCGCCTCGAACAGCGCGCGCACCGGCAGCTCGACCTGGAACACGTTGCGGATGCGCGACAGCACCTGAGTCGCGAGGAGCGAGTGGCCCCCGAGCTCGAAGAAGTTATCGTCCCCGCCGATGCTCGCCACGGGCCGGCCAAGGACCTCGGCCCACATCCCGGCCACGAGCTCCTCGGCCGGCGTGCGCGGCGCGGCCCCCGAGGCCCTGGCCGCAGTGTCCAGCTCCGGCGCCGGCAGCGCCCGGCGATCCAGCTTGCCGCTCGGGGTGAGCGGCAGCGCCTCCAGGAAGACGAAGGTCGCCGGCACCATGTAGTCGGGGAGGCGCCGCTTGAGGAGGTCCCGCAGCTCGGCCACCGGCGGCGCGGCGTCTTTGGGCACCGCGTAGCCGACCAGGCGCTTTCCGCCCGGCGTGTCCTCACGCACTGTCACCGCCGCCTGGCGGAGGGCCGGGTGCTCGGCGAGCGCGGCCTCGATCTCGCCGAGCTCGATGCGGAATCCGCGCAGCTTGACCTGGTGGTCGGTGCGGCCGAGGTAGACGAGGTTGCCGTCGGAGCGCCAGCGCACGAGGTCGCCCGTGCGATAGAGACGCGCGCCGGGCACGTCGCTGAACGGATCCGGCACGAAGCGCTCGGCCGTCAGCTCGGCCCGGCCGAGGTACCCGCGGCCGAGGCCCGCGCCGCCCACGTAGAGCTCGCCGGCCACGCCCACGGGCACGGGTTCGAGCCGTGCATCCAGCACGAGGAGCCGCGCGTTGTCCCACGGCCGGCCGATGACCGGCTCCTCGCCAGGACGGAGCGGCGCACTGATGGTCGCGCACACCGTGGTCTCGGTCGGGCCATAGGCGTTGAGGAGGCGCATCCGGCCGCCGTAGCGCTCGACCAGCTCGCGCGAGCAGGCCTCGCCGCCCGAGACCAGGGTCTCGAACGGCAGCGCCTCGGCGTCCATCTGCGCCAGCACCGACGGCGGGAGGAGCGTCGAGGTGACGCCATGACGCCGCACCGTCTCGCTGAGCGGGGTCCCGGGCAGGAGCTCCTCGCGCGGCGCCAACACCACGCAGGCGCCGCTCACGAGCGCGGAGAAGATCTCGAACACCGAGGCGTCGAAGCTGAAGGCCGCGAACTGCAGCACGCGCCGCCCGGGCCCGAGGCCTTGGTGACGCGCCGACGTGAGCGCCGTGTTGGTGAGGCCGCGGTGAAGGAGCTGCGCGCCCTTGGGCCGCCCCGTGGAGCCGGACGTGTAGATGACGTAGGCCAGGTTCTCGGGGCGGGCGCCATGGACTGGGGCCGGCGCCGTGGCGTCGTGCCGGCCGACGGTGTCCCGGTGTTCGTCGAGCGCGATGCGCGCGCCCGCGCCGGGCGGCAAGGATTCGAGGAGGCGCCGCTCGGTGACGAGGAGCGCCGGACGAGCGTCCTCGATCATGAAGGCCAGGCGCTCCGCCGGATAGGCCGGATCGAGCGGGAGATAGGCGCCGCCGGCCTTGAGCACCGCGAGCAGCGACACGACCAGATCCGGCGAGCGATCGAGGCACAGACCGACGAGGCGCTCGGGCCCGATCCCCCGTGCCTGCAGCTCGCAGGCGAGCTGGTTCGAGCGCAGGTCCAGCTCACGGTAGGTCAGCACCTCATCCCCGAAGCGCAGCGCGGGCGCGTCGGGATCCCGCGTGGCCTGCGCGCGGAAGAGGTCGTGCACGCAGGTGTCGAGAGGATAGGCCGCGTGCGCCTGGTTCCACTCCTCGAGGAGCGTCCGGCGCTCGTCTTCGCGGAGCAGCGGCAGCTCGGCCAGCGGGCGCTCCAGAGCGGCGGGAGCGGCGGCGATCCCCTCCAGCAGCGTCTGGAAGTGCCCGGCCAGGCGCTCGATCGTGCCGGCTTCGAAGAGGTCCGTGTTGTACTCGAACGAGCCGCGCAGCCCGTCGGGGCCCTCCTGCATCGACAAGGTCAGGTCGAACTTGGCGATGCCGCCTTCGAACCCGAGCGACCGCATCGTCAGCCCGGGCAGCTCCAGCGCCGTGGCCGGCACGTTCTGGAGCGCGAACATGACCTGGAACACCGGCGTGCGGCTCATGTCGCGCTCTACGGCGAGCGCCTCGACCAGCTTCTCGAAGGGCAGGTCCTGGTGCGCGTAGGCGCCGAGCGTCACCTCGCGTACCCGCGCGAGCAGCTCGCGGAACGAGAGGCCGCCGTCGAGCTCCGTGCGCAGGGCCAGCGTGTTGACGAAGAAACCGATGAGCCCTTCGATCTCCGCACGCGTACGTCCCGCGATGGGCGTGCCGACGATGAGATCCTTCTGCCCCGTGTAGCGGTGGAGCAGCGTCTGGAAGGCCCCGAGCAGGGTCATGAACAGCGTGACCCCGTGCTGGCGGCTGAGCTGGCCGAGCGCCTGCGACAGCGCCGGCGAGAGCGCGAAGGCGTGCAGAGCGCCGCGATAGGTCTGCACCGGCGGACGCGGATGATCCGTGGGCAGGTCCAGCACCGGCAGGCGGCCCCCGAGGTGCTGCTTCCAGTAGCCGAGCTGCCGCTCGAGCGCCTCCCCCTGCAGCCACTGGCGCTGCCAGGCCGCATAGTCGGCATACTGCACGGGCAGCTCGGGCAGCGGCGACGGCTGCCCGCTCGAGAAGGCCTGGTACAGCGCCCCGAGCTCCCGCACCAGCACCGTCATCGACCACCCGTCCGAGACGATGTGGTGCAGCGTGATCAGCAGCACGTGCTCCTCGGCCCCGAGGCCGAGGAGGGCGGCGCGGAGGAGGGGCCCGCGCCCGAGGTCGAAGGGCCGTAGCGCCTCCTCGCGGGCCAGCTCGCGCGCCCGCGCCTCCCGCCTCTCCGCGGGCAGCGTCGTGAGATCGATGGGATCGAGCCGAAGGTCGACGTGCGGCGCGATGACCTGCACCGGCTCGCCGTCGCGCAATTCGAAGTGGGTGCGCAGGGCCTCGTGGCGGCGGACCACCTCCGCTAGGCTGCGCGCGAGCGCGGGCACGTCCAGCCGGCCGGTGAGACGGACCGCCGCCGGCACGTTGTAGAAGGGGTTGCCCGGCTCGAACTGATCGAGGAACCACAGCCGCTGCTGGGCAAACGACAGCGGCAGCTCGCCCGTGCGCGGCACCGGCCCGAGCGGCAGCGCCTCGGTCCCTGGGCTCCCTTGCCGTGCGCCCTCGATCCTCTGGGCCAGGGCCGCGACCGTCGGGGCCTCGAAGAGGGCGCGCACCGGCAGCTCGATCCGGAAGGCCAGGCGGATGCGGGAGACGAGCTGGGTGGCGAGGAGCGAGTGCCCGCCCAGCTCGAAGAAGTTGTCCTCCACGCTCACCCGGGGCCGGCGAAGGACGTCGGCCCACAGGTCCGCCAGGAGCTCTTCGGCCGGCGTGCGCGGCGCGACATGAGTCCTGACGGCCGCGGTCATCTCCGGCGCCGGCAGCGCGCGGCGGTCGAGCTTGCCGGTGGGGGTGAGCGGCAGGGCCGGTAAGACGACGAAGACAGAAGGCACCATGTACTCGGGCAGGCGCCCCTGCAGGAACGAGCGCAGCTCGTCCGTGACCACGGTCGCCGCCGCATCCTGCGGCACCACATAGGCCACCAGTTGTTTCCCGCCCGACGCCGCCTCGCGCGCCACCACCACCACCTGACGCACGGCGGGGTGCTCGGCCAGCACCGCCTCGATCTCGCCGAGCTCGATGCGGAACCCGCGGAGCTTGATCTGGAAGTCCAGGCGCCCGACGAACTCGAGCGTCCCGTCGGGCCGCCAGCGCACCCGGTCCCCGGTGCGATAGAGCCGCGCCCCCGGCTCGCCGCCGAAGTCACCAGCGAATGGATCCGGGATGAAGCGCTCGGCCGTCAGCTCGGGTCGGCTCACGTACCCGTGGGCGAGTCCATCGCCTCCGGTATAGAGCTCACCTGCCACCCCCACCGGCACGGGCTCTATGTGCTCGTCGAGCACATAGACCCGCGTGTTGGCGATGGGCCGACCGAGCGGGACGGTAGTCCCCACCTGCGAGCCCGGCGGCAGCGCATGGCACGTCGTGAAGGTCGTGTTCTCAGTCGGGCCATAGGCGCTGGTCACGGATCCGCCGCGGTCACAGACCTCCTGCACCCGCGCCGGCGGCACCACCTCGCCACCGGTGAGGACATGAGGCACGGCCGCCAGCGCCTCCACCTGGTGCAGCACCATCTGCTCGAAGAGGGCGGTGGTCAGCCACAGGGTGGTGATCTTCTCGCGTCGCACGAGCGCGCCCAGATCCTCGAGGGGCATGGCCCCGGGCGGCGCCACCACCAGCTTGGCGCCGTGCAGGAGCGCGCCCCATAGCTCCAGCGTCGAGGCGTCGAACGCCACCGGGGCCAGGAGGAGCCACACCTCCCCCGCGCCAAAACGCGCAAAGCGGCTCCCCAGGACCAGGCGCACGATGCCCCGGTGCGGCACCCGCACGCCCTTGGGCCGTCCCGTCGACCCCGAGGTGAACATGACGTACGCCGTGTTGCCACCGTTGGTATCGATCTCGGGCGGCGTCTCCGACGCCTGCTCCGATCCCGGATCCGGGGCATCCACACAGAGCGAGACCGTGAACCGTCCCGCCAGGGCCGGCAGGAGCTTGCGCTCGGTCACCAGCACCTCGGCCCCGACGTCCTCGATCATGGCCTCGATGCGCGCCGCAGGGTAGGAGACGTCGAGCGGCACGTAGAAGCCGCCGGCCTTGAGGATGCCGAGGAGGCCCACCACCAGCTCCGGCGAGCGCTCCACGCACAACCCCACGGGGGTCTCGGCACGCACCCCGAGCGCGCGCAGTCGATGCGCGAGCCGGTTCGCCTGCCGATCCAGCTCTCCATAGGTCAGCGACCGCTCTCCGAAGGCGAGCGCGACCGCCTCGGGCGTGCGGGCCGCCTGGGCCTGGAACAAGGCCGGCACGCTCAGCTCCCGTGGATAGTCCACCCGGGTCTGGTTCCAGTCGTAAAGCACCGTGCGCCGCTCGGCCTCGGCGAGGAGCGGCAACGCCGCCAGCCGATCCTCCGGACGAGCCACGACGCCGCCGAGGAGCGTCAGGAAGTGCCCCGCCATACGCTCGATCGTCGCGGCCTCGAAGAGGTCCGTGTTGTACTCCAGCGCGAGCAGCAGCCCCCGCGTCGTCTCCTGCGCGAAGAGCATCAGATCGAACTTGGCGGTGCTGCCATCGAACTCCAGCGGTTCGAGCCGCAGCCCGGGCAGCTTGATGGAGGTCACGGGCGCGTTCTGGAACGCGAACGCGACCTGGAACACGGGCGAGCGGCTCATGTCGCGCTCGATCTGGAGCGCCTCGACCAGCTTCTCGAAGGGGAGGTCCTGATGCGCATAGGCGCCGAGCGTCACCTCGCGCACCTGTCCAAGCAGCTCGCGGAACGTGGGGTTGCCGCCGAGATCCGTCCGCAAGGCCAGCGTGTTGACGAAGAAACCGATGAGGCCCTCGAGCTCGGCGTGGGTCCGCCCCGCGATCGGAGCCCCGATGATGATGTCCTTCTGTCCCGTGTAGCGGTAGAGCAGCGTCTGGAACGCCGCGAGCAGGGTCATGAACAGGGTGACGCCGTGCTGCTGGCTCGCGCGCTCCAGGCCCTGTGACAGCTCCGGCGGCAGGTGGAAGACGTACTGCGTGCCGCGGTAGGTCTGCACCGGTGGCCGCGGGTGGTCGGTAGGCAGATCGAGCACCGGCAGAGGGCCGCCCAGGCGCTGCCGCCAGTGCTCGAGTTGCCGCTCGAGGATCTCTCCCGTGAGCCACTGCCGTTGCCAGGCCGCATAGTCGGCGTACTGGATCGGCAGCTCGGGCAGCGGCGAGGGTTCTCCGCGCGACAGCCCCGGGTACAGGGCGCCGAGCTCACGCACCAGCACCATCATCGACCACCCATCCGAGACGATGTGGTGCAGGGTGATGAGCAGCACATGGTCCTCGGCTCCAAGGCCGAGGAGGGTGGCGCGGAGGAGCGGCCCCCGGCCGAGGTCGAAGGGACGTAGCGCCTCCTCGCGCGCCAGCTCGCGCGCCCGCGGCTCCCGCTCCTCGGCTGGCAGGTTCGTGAGGTCGACCCGTGCGAGCCCCAGGTCGAGGTGCGGCGCGATGACCTGCACCGGCTCTCCGTCCCGCGTCTCGAAGTGGGTGCGCAGGGACTCGTGGCGCCGCACCACCTCCTGGAGGCTGCGCTCGAGGGCCCCGGCGTCGAGGACGCCGCTCAGGCGCACCGCCGAAGTGATGTTGTAGAAGGGATTGCCCGGCTCGAACTGGTCGAGGAACCACATTCGCTGCTGGGCAAAGGACAGCGGCCGCGCGCCTGCGTGCGGCGCCGACTCGGCAGATGGCGCCTGGAGCCGCAGGGCTGCGGGCCCGCCTGGCACCAGGGACGCCTTGATCCTCTCTGCCAGGGACGCGACCGTGGGCGCCTCGAAGAGGGCACGCACCGGCAGCTCGATCCGGAACGCCTGGCGGATACGGGAGACGAGCTGAGTGGCGAGGAGCGAGTGCCCGCCCAGCTCGAAGAAGTTGTCCTCCACGCCCACCCGGGGCCGACGAAGGACGTCGGCCCACAAGCCCGCCAGGAGCTCTTCGGTCGGCGTGCGCGGCGCGACGTGGTCCCGGGCCGCCCCGTCCGCCGTCATCTCGGAGGGTGCGGGCAGCGCGCGGCGATCCAGCTTGCCGTTGGGGGTGAGCGGCAAGGCCGGCAAGAGCACGACGGCGGAAGGCACCATGTACTCGGGCAGGCGGCCCTGCAGGAACGAGCGCAGCGCCTCGGTGGGCACGGGCGCCGCCGGCTCCTGCGGCACTACGTAGGCCACCAGCTGCTTTCCACCCGGCGCCTCTTCGCGCGCCACCACCGCCACCTGACGCACGGCGGGGTGCTCGGCCAGCACCGCCTCGATCTCGCCGAGCTCGATGCGGAACCCGCGCAGCTTGACCTGGAAGTCCGAGCGGCCGAGATACTCGATCGTCCCCTCCGGCCGCCAGCGCACCCGGTCCCCGGTGCGATAGAGCCGCGCCCCCGGTTCGCCACCGAAGGCGCCACCGAATGGATCCGGGATGAACCGCTCGGCCGTCAGCTCCGGCCGGCTCACGTATCCGTGAGCGAGACCGTCGCCACCGGCGTACAGCTCACCCGGCACCCCCACGGGCACAGGCGCGAGGTGCTCGTCGAGCACATAGACGCGCGTGTTGGCGATGGGTCGGCCGATCGGCACGGACGTCCCCACCTGCGAGCCCGGCGGCAGCGCGTGGCAGGTCGTGAAGGTGGTGTTCTCGGTCGGCCCGTAGCCGTTGATCACATACCCGCCGCGGTCACAGAGCTCCTGGGCTCGCGCCGCCGGCACCACGTCGCCGCCCGTGAGCACCTGCGACACGGTGGCCAGCGCCTCCACGTGATGGAGCACCATCTGCTCGAAGAGCGCGCTGGTCAGCCACAGCGTGGTCACCTTCTCCCGCCCGAGCAGCCCCGCCAGTTCATCGAGTGATAGGGCACCCGGCGGTGCCACCACCAGCTTGGCGCCGTGGAGCAGCGCGCCCCACAGCTCCAATGTCGAGGCGTCGAACGCCACGGGCGCCAGGAGGAGCCCCACCTCCCCTGCCCCAAAGCGGGCAAAGCGGCTCCCCAGGACCAGGCGCACGATGCCCCGGTGCGGCACCAGCACGCCCTTGGGTCGCCCCGTCGAGCCCGAGGTGAACATGACGTATGCCGTGTCGCCGCCGGTGGTGTCGATCTCCAGCGGCGTATCCGGCGCCTGCTCCGGCGCATCCACGCAGACCGAGGCCGCGAAGCGCCCCGCCAGGGCCGGCAAGAGATTGCGCTCGGTCACCAGCACCTCGGCCCCGACGTCCTCGATCATGGCCTCGATGCGCGCCGCAGGATAGGAGACCTCCAGCGGCACGTAGAACCCGCCCGCCTTGAGGATGCCGAGGAGGCCCACCACCAGCTCCGGCGAGCGCTCCACGCAGAGCGCCACGGGCGTCTCTGCGCGCACCCCGAGCGCGCGCAGTCGATGCGCGAGCCGGTTCGCCTGCCGATCCAGCTCGCCATACGTCAGCGAGCGTTCCCCGAAGACGAGCGCGACCGCCTCGGGCGTGCGGGCCGCCTGGGCCTGGAACAAGGCCGGCACGCTCAGCTCGCACGGATAGTCCACCCGGGTCTGGTTCCAGTCGACGAGCAGCGTGTGCCGCTCGGCCTCGGTGAGGAGCGGCAACGCCGCCAGCCGATCCTCCGGACGGGCCACGACGCCGCCGAGCAGCGTCAGGAAGTGCCCCCCCATGCGCTCGATCGTCGCGGCCTCGAAGAGGTCCGTGTTGTACTCCAGCGCCAGGCGCAGCCCCCGCGCCGTCTCCTGCACGAAGAGCGTCAGGTCGAACTTGGCGATGCCGCCGTCGAACCCGAGAGGTTCGAGGCGCAGCCCGGGCAGCTCG
>DATAGU010000107.1:0-23701 GCA_036263495.1 Polyangia bacterium
CAGAAGGGCTGCTATATGGGGCAGGAGCTCACCGCCCGCACGAAGTATCGCGGCCTGATCCGCAAGCGCCTGCTGCCGGTGGCGATCGACGGGCCGGCGCCGCCCGCCGGCACACCGGTGATGGCCGGCGACAAGGAGGCCGGCGAGATGCGCAGCGCCGCCGGCGATCGCGGCCTTGCCATGCTGCGACTCGACTCGCTCGGCGCCGAGCTGCGCGCCGGCGAGGCCCGGCTGACGCCACAGCGTCCGGACTGGGCGCGCTTCTGAAGGAAACCATGACCCGTCCCCGCCTGCGCGATCTCGGCATCGCGGTCGGCCGCCTGCCGCCCGGCCCGCTCAACGCCATCACCGACGTCGCCGGCGTGCGCGTGGGCCACACCACCCTGATCGAGGGGGAAGGCAAGTACGTGCCCGGGCGTGGGCCCGTGCGCACCGGCGTCACCGCCATCGTCCCGCGCGATACCTTCTTCCAGGAACGGCCCATCGCCGGCACCTTCGTCCTCAATGGCGCGGGCGAGCTGTCCGGCGTCACGCAGGTCCAGGAGTGGGGCCTCCTCGAGACCCCCATCCTGCTCACCAACACCATGTCGGTCGGCAAGGTCTCGGACGCGACCGTCAAGTGGATGATGCGCCACCAGCCCGGCATCGGCGCCGAGTACGACGTCATCATCCCGGTGGTGGGCGAGTGCGACGACTCGTTCCTCAGCGACGTGGTGGGCCGGCACATCCGCTCCGAGCACGTCTACCGCGCGCTCGACACGGCCGCGGGAGGCCCCGTGGCCGAGGGCTCGGTCGGCGCCGGCACGGGCATGATCACGTGCGACTTCAAGGCCGGCATCGGCACCTCGTCGCGCCGGGTGCCCGCGCCCGAAGGCAGCTCCTACACCGTGGGCGTGCTCGTCGAGTCCAACTTCGGCGTCATGAACAACCTGCGCGTCGACGGCGTGCCCGTGGGCGAGATCCTCTCGCCGCAGTTCCGCGAGGAGATGCGCCGCATGCACAACTACGGCTCGATCATCGTGGTGGTGGCCACGGACGCGCCGCTCCTCGCGCAGCAGATCGCGCGCCTGTGCAAGCGCGCCGCGCTCGGCGTGGGCCGCTGCGGATCGTACGCCGCGCACGGCTCGGGCGAGCTCGTCATCGGTTTCTCGACCGCCAACCGGGTGCCGCGGGCGGCGGACAGCGTGACCGTGCGGCTCGACGTCCTGCTCGACCGCGCCACCGGGCCGCTCTACGAGGCGGTGATCGAGGCCACGGAGGAGGCGATCGTCAACTCGCTGTGCGCCTCGCCCGGCATGCGTGGGCGCGACGACAACTATGCCCCCGGGCTGCCGCTCGATGCGCTGCAGGAGCTGATGGCGCGCTACCGGCCGGCCCGCCCCCCGGAGTAAGACCGTCTCATGGGTGAAGGCGGCGAGGGCGGCCGGGGGCCGGCTAGGGCTCGCCGATCGGGAAGGTGCGTCCCGTCGGGTCGACGACATGGAGGGGCAGGCGGAGGACGTCGTCGCCGAGGTCGACGCCGTGAGCGGGATCCTTCGGCCCGGCGCTCCGCGCGACGGCGAACCCGGGCGGCCGAACCGCCGGCAGGAGGTAATCGTCGGCGGCCGACAGATCGACCTGGTAGCCGAGATCCCCGAAGGACGCGATGGTGACGCGGCTCAGGGGATTGGCGCCGAGGTCGATGAAACCGGTCATGAGCTCATTGTCGAAGACGGACTCACGCCAGTGGGAGTCGCGCGTCCCCGTGCTGCCGGCCTGGTTCTCCACCGGGACCTTGGCGCCGCTCGTGTAGGACGCGCCCCCGACCCCGTCGAAGGCCGCGATCGCCTGGGAGCCTGAGAAGATGGTGTCGGCCCCGGGGCTGCTCGGGAGCGATGGGTTCTTCAAGAAAGCATTGCTCGCCCACAGGGTCCCGAGGCCGAGCACGTGTCCCATCTCGTGCAGGGCGGTGACGTCGAGGAGCCCCCTGTCCTCCAGGCCACCGATGTCGGCCGCGTCGAAGCGGAGGACACCGATGATGGGGCCGCTCCGCGGCGTGCGTGTGATGCACGGGCCCGCGGCCGCCAGCTGCCCGCCGATGCCATCGACCGTCATCACATCCACGAAGATGAGGACGTCGTCGACGCAGCGGTTGGCGAGCTCGATGGTGTTACCACACTGACCGCGGGGGAGGCTGACGACCGAGTGGCCCTCGGCCGTGCCCAGGACGGCCTGCCAGCGGGCGGCGGCGGTCTCGAGGGCACGCTGCAGGATGGGCGACGCGCCGCCGGTGAAGTAGAAATCGATGTTGAAGCCAGGGGGGCCGGCGCTGGCGGTGAAGATGATGGGGTTGCCCACCACCGAGTCGCCGGTGACGATGGCGGCGAGCACGTTCCGTCCGGCGGCGAGCTCCCACGAGCCTACCCGGGCGACGCCGCTCCGGTCGGTCTTGACCGTGTCCCCGGTGATGCGGCCGTCCCCCTGGGCCACCTGGAACTTCACCTCGACGCCTCGCACCGGGCGCTTCTGCGCATCGCGCACGATCACCGCTGGCGGAGGGCTCACCTGGACCCCCGGGGCCCCGGCCAGTCCACACCATTGATTGCTGTCGAGCGCCTCGGCCCGGAGCGAGCCGACCGCAGATGTCGGCTCGCACCCGAGCAGCATCGCCATCAGGCCGAGCACGGGCAGGCGGCTGATCCCTCCGATTCCTGGCTGCTCCACGGGGCCCCTCCTTGACCCCAAAAAGTAACAGTGGCCCGTCGAACCCCGCAAGAGCCGTCCGGATACGGCCGCAAGGCCGATCGAGCATGTAGGTCGTAGGGAGGCCGCTAGACCCGCTGATACATGACGTCGGTGCGCAAGATGTACTTGCGCCCCTGCATCACCGGGCAGCCCTGGTGCATCCAGCCGTGCTCGAACACGAGCGCCATGCCGCGCTGCGGCACCACCCGGTAGCCCCCATCGAACTCCGTGGCCCCACCGGTGAAGTCGTCGTTCAGGTAGATGAGCACGGTGAGGAGGCTCTGCTCCTTGTCCGAGCGCCGGAAGGGGCTGTCCTGGTGCCAGAGGTAGTACTGCCCGGGCTCGTAGCGGAAGAACCGCAGCCGCTCATTGAGCCCCTGCGCGCGCCAGGGGCCCCAATGCCGCGGGACGCCGCGGCCGAGGCGCCGCCACAGGCCGGCCGCGAGCTTGGGATCCTCCAGCACCACGCGCGTGAGGTTGTGCAGCGCCGGGTACAGGAGGAGGCTACGGTTCGTGTTGACCGGGGCCGGGGCGAACTGGCGGGCCTCGGCCCGGTGAATCAGCTCCTCGCAGATGCGCCCGGGGAGCGCGCTCTCCAGCATGAAGATCGGCGGGTCGTGGTGGAGGATGATGGTCTCGCTGTTCTCCATGCTCCCAGCGTGCGGCAGCCCCCCGCGGCTCCACCAGGGCAGGGCCGGGCAGGACCGGACAGGGTCCGCCGAAGTGCGCCTGCCCGGCGGGTTTACCGCGGTAGTGGATCCGCCACCCGCAGGCAGGCGAAGAGACGGGCTCCTCGCTCCTCCTCTATTTGCCGGGGCGCCAGCGCAGGAAACGCCGTGGCCACGGGACGGGGTTCTCGGCGGACGGCCCGGTCAGGGCATCTCGCGCCAGACTGCGGGCCATGGCGCGCAGGGCATCGACCGGCCCGGCCGTGGGGTCGGCGATGTGGACGGCCCCGTCCGGCAGGGAGATGCGCACCGCATAATCGAAGCGTTCGGTCGGCGTGTAGATCGCCCCCCGATACTCGGCCCCGCCCGCGTCGCTCCGTTCGAGCTCGAGGAGGATGCGGATCCCTGCCGTCGGATGAAGGTTCTCGGTCATCGCGGTTGCCCCAGGTGAGACATAAGACCTCAGACGTCTAGCCAGGCCGACACCGGCGCGTGATCCGAGAGCCCGGCCTGCCGCTCGATGACCGCGCGTGAGATCGGCAGGTTGGGCGTGGCCAGAAGATAATCGATGCGCCAGCCGATGTCTTTCTCGCGCGCCTGCCCCCGATTGGACCACCAGGAATAGGCGACCAGCTCCGGGTTGAGCTCGCGGAACACGTCGCGCCAGCCGAGCGCGCAGACCGCATCCATCCAGGCCCGCTCCTCCGGCAGGAACCCGGAGTTCTTCTGATTCGAGCGCCAGTTCTTGAGGTCGATCGGGCGGTGCGCGATGTTGATGTCGCCGCACACGAGCGCCGGCCGGCCCCGGGCGACGATCTGCCCGAGCCAGCCGAGCACGTGCTCCATGTACGTGAACTTCCACGCCTGACGCTCAGGCCCCGACGAACCCGCGGGCATGTACAGGCTCCAGACGTCGAGCGCGGGCAGGTGCACCCCGACGGCGCGGCCCTCCGCGTCGCCGCGGGGATGGCCGTTGCCGAGGGTGAACTCGACCTCGGGAAAACGAGACCACACCGCGGTGCCCGCGTAGCCTTTCTGCTGCGCCGGATGCCACCCGGTTCGCCAGCCGCGCGGTCGCCAGAGCGTGTGCGGGGCCGTCGCCTCGTCGCAGCGGATCTCTTGAAGGCACAGCACGTCGGGGCGCGAGCGACGCAGCCATTGCCGGAAACCCCGGCGCTCGGCGGAGCGTAAGCCATTGAGGTTGAGCGTAGTGATCTTCACGGCCCCGCATGATAGCGCGCAATAACGAACGATCGCAGTGGCCCGCTCGCGGGTATATGGACAGGATTAGAAAGACTCGATTCAAGTCAGAAGCAATTTGGGCTTATGTGGCTGTACTTTTTCACGTTAAACCCATCGGTGGAAAATAAACCATTGTACTTTTGCACGGTTTGCCACACCAGCCGACGGCAAACGATTGCTATTTTGAGAAACGAAACAACATTGTTGTTGAGGTTACTAACTTTCTCTTTCGGAGTGGCGACTATAGTCAATGAGTGATGCCTGTACGGTACGCATTCCCGTTCCTGGAGGCACACCCGAATTCGCCTTGGATGAGGAGCTACTCATGAAGCAACTCCATCGAGCGTTCTTCCGCCCCTTCGTTACGACTCTGGTTGCCGCGGTGGGCCTGCTCGCCGCGCCCGAAATCGCCGAAAGCCGTGCCTGGGGGTTTGGCGGGCAGTGCGGACCGGTGGGCTCGAGCCGCCTGCTCGCGCCGCAGCCCGTCGAGAGCCGCAGCTTCCCGCCCACCGGGTCCACCTACCCCGAGGGCATCGCGGTCCTCGGCGATCGCATCCTCGTCTCCGGGCCGGGCACCTTCTATACGGCCGGCAACGGCAGCCCGAGCCAGCTCACGGTCTTCGACCGCAAGACGGGCGCGTTCCAGCAGGTCGTCAAGGTCAAGGGCGAGGACCTGAACCAGGAGCACAACCTGAGCGAGCTCTCCACCTGGATGAACTACGCCTATTCGCCGAGCAACCAGCTCGGCGTGCTGCGGTGGAAGTTCTCCGACGATGGGACGGCCCCCGTACAGGAGAGCTACTCGGCCCCCTTCTACCCCGTCACCGACGCGGCGACCGGCCGCATCACGAACAGCCAGTGCCCGAGCAACCTGCGCCCCGGGCTGCCGCCGCTCGTCAACGGCATCGACGTCGACATCGACGGCGACGTCTACGTCACGGACTCGTTCCAGGGTGTCATCTGGCGCGTGCCGGGACCGTTCTTGAAGCGGACGCCCATCACCCCGGAGGTGTTGTTCTGCAGCCGGGCCCTCCAGGGCTCGGGCGATAGCGGCGTGTCGCTCTTTGGCGCCAATGGCATCGCCGTCATCGGCTCCTACCTCTACGTCTCGGTCTCCTACGGCCCGAACGACACGAGCACCGGAGCGCCGACGAGCGTCATCTATCGCCTGCGCAAGAATCATCCGGACTGCCTGGAGCGGGTCTACACCTACCGGCCGGCGCAGGTGGCGCCGGGCGTCTACGTGCCGCCGCTCGCCGACGGTCTGCGGTTCGACCCCAAGTCGGGGCACCTGTTCGTCGTGCTCTCGGGGCACAATCAGATCTCCGAGCTCCGACTCACCTGGCAGGGGGCCGAGGAGGTGACCCGCTACTCGCGCGCCACCGCAGACCACCCGTTCCAGGGCCCCTCCACGATCGCCTTTGGCCCCGACGACAGCGCCTACGTCAACAACCACGCCGCCGGCTGCTGCCTCGATGGGGACACCAACCCGTCCTGCTACTGCCAGAGCGCCGCGGATTACTTCGGCGTCATCCAGCTGTGCGTGCAGTGATCCCCGCTTGACCCTCGCCTCCCCGGCGGGCCCCTCTCTTCCCTCTCTTCCCCCTCCCCCCATCTGATCGGGCCCGACGTGGCCCAGCGTGGCCCGGCGCGGTAGGGCGCGGCAGGCCTGTGCTAGCTTCCGCCCATGCCTCTCTCCCTTTGTCCCCTCGATGCGGCGGCGCCGGTGGCGGCGGCCGGCCACAAGGCGTGCACGCTCGCGCGGGCGCGCGCGGCCGGGCTGCCGGTGCCCGACGGCGTGGTGGTCCTCCCGGGCGTGACCTATGACGTGGCGGCGCTGCAGGAGATCGTGGCGCGCTGGGGCGTCGAGCGATACGTGGTGCGCTCATCGGCCAACGTGGAGGACCGCCGGGACGCGAGCGCGGCCGGCGTGTTCGAGAGCGTGCTCGGGGTGCGCGCCGAGGAGCTGCCGGCGGCCATCGAGCGGGTGCGCGGCGCGGCGACGCGCGAGACGGCGCGGCTCTATCTCGCCGCCCGCGGCCTCGGCGAGGCCGAGATGGCGACGCTGGTGCAGCCCGAGGTGAAGGCGCGCCGGCTCGGTGTGCTTCATGTGCCGGACCTGGAGGCGGTGGGCGGGCTCCTGGCCGAGGAGCGTGAGCCCGGGGAGCCGGAGTGGGGCGCAGTGGCGCCGCGCCGGGTGGAGGGCGACGATCCGCTGGCCCGGGGCGCGCGTCGCATGGCCGCGCTCGTGGGCGCGCCGGCGGTGATCGAGTACGCGCTCACCGAGGAGGGGCCGACCTTCCTGCAGGCGCGGCCACTGCCGGCCGAGCCGGCGGCGGCCGTGGAGCCGCTCGAATCGTCGGCGTGGATCGAGCCGTGGGACCTCGGGGACGAAGCGAGCTGGCGCTGCGATCTCGAGCACAATCCGGAGCCGCTCTCCGAGGCGCAGGCCGCGCTCGTGCGGCTGCTCGCCGATCTGCCGGCCGTGCCGCGGCAGCGCGTGCGCAATGGCTATCTGTTCTATAGCTACGACGGCGTGGCGCCGGCGCGAGCGGCGCCCCCGCACCAGCTGCCTCGCCTGTACGGCGAGGAGATCGCGCCGGCGTGCGAGGCCGTGCTCGCGCCGCTCGAGGAGCGGGCCGCGCGGCCGGTGGCGACGGATCTCGAAGCGGCGCTGGCCGCCTATCGGGTGGTGGCGCAGCGCTGCTTCGGCGAGATCGGGCCGGCGCTCGGGCGGGCGCGTCAGATGCTGGATCAGTTCCTGCGCGCGAACCTCGGCGAGGGGCTGATCGCGCACGGCGAGCTGCTCGGGGGCGCGGGCGGGATATCGGTGGCGCGCGATCAACTCCTGTGGGAGCTGGCCGAGGAGGCGGCGAGAGGCGCATCGGCCCTGGGGCCGATGCTCGAGGAGTACCGGCGGCGCTTTGGCGCCTGCTCGCCGGCCTGGGACGTGGCCACGCCGACGGACGAAGAAGACGAGGCGCGGGTGAGGGCCTCCGCGGGCCTGGTGCACCGCGGCCGGGCGCCGGCCGAGCTCCACGCCGCGGCGGTCCAGGCGGCCGAGGCGGCGGCCGAGGCGCTGCTCGAACGCTTGGATCGAATGGCGCGGCGCGCGTTCAAGGCGCTCTTGCCGGTGGTGCGCGCCACGCTCCCGATCGCCGAGGAGGATGACCTCCTCTTCTTCCGCGCGCAGCGGGTGGTCCGCCGGCCGCTCCTGGCCCTGGGGCGCGCCGCGAGCGCGGCGGGGACGCTCGAGCGGCCTGAGCTCGTCTTCGACCTGCCGATCGAGGAGGTGCTCGCCGCGCGCCTGGATGGGGCGGCGGCGCACGCGGCGCACGCGTTGCGGCAGCGGCGCCGGCGCCTGCGCCCGCCGAGGAGCGTCGTGGGGGGCGTGAGCCGCGCCGCGACAGGATCGGCGGCGGCGGTGCTGCGAGGCGCGGGCGTCCCGGGCTGGGCGCGGGGGCGGGTGCTACGGATCGGGGAGGGCGCGATGACAGAGAGGATCGGGACTGGCGCGGTGCCGGTGGGGGCGGTGCTGGTGGTCCCGGCGATCCTGCCCTCGCTCACCTTTCTCTTGCCCGCGTGCGCCGCGCTGGTAACGGATCATGGCGGCGCGCTCTCGCACGGGGCGCTGCTCGCGCGCGAGTATGGCATCCCGGCGGTGCTGGGCACGGGACGCGCCACGGCGCTCTTGCGTGACGGCGAGGAGGTGGTGGTGGATGGGGACGCCGGCCGGGTGCTGCGCCTGGGCGAGGTGGGCTGATTACTTGCCGCGGCGCTTCGCGCTGCGGCGGCGCCGGCGGACCGAGGCGGGATGAAGGCCGCGGGCGCGGGCACGCACCCTACGCTTGTGTCCGGCCTTGACGAGCTTCTGGTGTGCCCTGGCGCGCTTTGCGACGGCCTGCTTGATGCGTCGACCCATGAGTTCCTCCCTGAAAAGAGGCGTGAGACTAGCTTAAAGCACGCCTTGGCGGCAAGCCGGTGCTCGGCCGCGCGCGAAACACGTCCCAAGGAAGCGGGATCCATTCTGCGGGGCTTGTGTTAGGGTGCTGGGGCCAATTTCGGTACACCTCGATTTATCCAGGAAAGCAAAAGGAGAGACCCCCATGGAACTCGGATTCATTGGGCTTGGAAAAATGGGCATGAACATGGTCACCCGCCTGCAGCAGGGCAAGCACAAGGTGGTGGCCTTCGACCGTGCCCCCGAGCTGGTCAAGAAGGCGACGGAAGTGGGCTGCGTGGGCGCCTCTTCGCTGGAGGATATGGTGTCCAAGCTGAGCGGCCGGCGCATCGTCTGGGTCATGGTCCCCTCGGGCGCGCCCACCGAAGAGACGGTCCAGAAGGTGGCCTCGCTCCTCTCCTCGGGCGACATCGTCATCGACGGCGGCAACTCCAACTTCCATGACGACGCGCGCCGCTCGGCCGAGCTCAAGAAGAAGAACATCCACTATGTGGACATCGGCACCTCGGGCGGCGTCTGGGGCCTCAAGAACGGCTACTGCATGATGGCGGGCGGCGAGAAGGCCGACGTCGATCACCTCAAGCCGATCCTCGATACCCTCGCCCCGCCCAATGGCTGGGGTTACATGGGCAAGGCGGGCGCGGGCCACTACGTCAAGATGGTCCACAACGCCATCGAGTACAGCATGATGCAGGGCTACGCCGAGGGCTTCGAGCTCATGAAGAAGTCGGAGTTCAACCTCGACATCGCGGGCATCTCCGAGCTGTGGATGCAGGGCAGCGTGGTGCGCTCCTGGCTGCTCGAGCTCACCGCGGGCTTCCTCAAGGAGAACCCGAACCTCGACGGCCTCAAGGGCTACGTGCAGGACTCGGGCGAGGGCCGCTGGACGCTCATCGACGCCATCGACCAGTCGGTGCCGGTGCCCACGCTGGCGGCGGCGCTGTTCACCCGCTTCCGCTCGCGCCAGGACGAGTCCTTCGCCGAGAAGATGCTCGCCGCCATGCGCAACGCCTTCGGCGGCCACGCGGTCAAGCGCAGCTAGCACCCGCCGCTCTCCAATCAAAAGGCGAGGGCGGCGCTCGGCCGACCCTCGCCCTCTCTCTTCACGAAGCCCCCCCTACACGTTCACCGATCACTTGACCGGCGGGAAGATGCCGCTGGCGAGGATGCCGCTTTGCCCCCAGGTGACCGGGTCGTCGCTCGCCGGGCAGGGGGGCAGCGACGGGACGCAGCCGGGGAAGGCGATGTCGGTGTGGCGCCGGTTGGCGACGTTGAGGCAGGCCGCGCCCGTAGGCGTCCAGAGCGCTTCGAGGGTCTTCACCGAGCTCTGCTGGACGGACGGATCATAGGCGTCGGCGATCTCGATCTCGGTCCCGTCCTTGGTGTAGCTCTTGATGCCGCAGTAGGCGGCGCGCTTCATCTGGATGCAGGCCGCGTGGGCGTTGGTGAGGAACTCGTCCTGCTTGGTGGCGACGTTGAGCCCGAACTGCCACGGCAGGTAGCCCCACTCCATGCAGGTCGTGATGCCGCCCTTCTGGCAGCTCATGGTGACGGCGGTGAGCGCGTCGGTGCGGGCGGCGGTGAACGGATCGAACGTCGCGCCGCCGAGGAACGAGGCGGGCTCCCCTTCGCCCTTGAGGTCCTTGCAGAGCGAATCCCATTGCGTGACGCCTTCGATGCGCCACTGGACCGCGTACTCCGTGACCGCGTGCACGGAGGTGGGGAGGTCTCCGGGCAGGAGCAAGGCAAGCTGGAAGTGCGTGCCGCCGACGACGAACTCGAGGATGAGCTGGTTGAGATCCACGTCCGTCAGGTCGCCCTGCTGGCCGTAATGATCGACGTACTGGATCGTGACCTGGGACTCCCGCGTGCTCATGGACACCGGCGTCACGTCCAGGCCGGACAGGAGGCCGGACACCGGCACGGACACGTGGTTCCAGGCGTCGTCGCGATTGAGGATGCCCTCGATATAGAGCGCGCCCTGCAGGGTGGAGAAGCCCGTCGGGCAGAAGGGGCCCTGCGAGGTCTTGAGGCAGTGCTCGCCGCCCTCCACGTTGTAGATGCCCTGACCGTTAGGGTTGCCGTAGTCGCACTCATCTGAGCCCACGGGGCATACGATGACGCCGCTCGTGCGCGAGCCGACCTCGGCGCCCGACAGCGCGGCGCCTTCGCACCCACCCACGGACAGGGTGGCGAGCAGCGCGAGCATCATTCCCAGACCCATCTGATAACGCGTCGACATGTGTTCCTCCCTCATAAGCCAAGCGCCCTGAGATCCGTCTTCTATCGGGGCCAGGGCCTCGCTGGCCTTCGCTGACCAGGCAACCAACCAAGAACCGTGCCATGGCCGAAGAAGGCTCCGTGGCACCCGCCGGCCTGGCCCTGGCTCCTGCTCGTCAGTTCCCCGGCGGCCGAAAACCATTCAACCGCGCGGGGATCGCGAGAGGCCAGGCGACGCGGTCCAAAACGTCGGAGGCCGGACCTGCATGGCACCTGGCACAGCGAGCGAGGCCGCTGGCACAAGGATGTGCCACCGGTCGTGCCAGAGCGTGTCAGGGGTCACGGGCGTGTCACGGGCCGCGGGCGCCTCGTATAATGCCCGCGTGACGCAAGACCTTTCGACGCTCCGGCCGAGCATGGGCGGGGGCGAGCGCGGCAGCAGCGCGGGGCAGGTCCCCGGCCTCGTGCTCGTGTTCTCGAACGGGGCCGCCAGAGCGCTGGCCATCCCCATCGGCACCGGGGAGGTGGAGCTCGGGCGGGGCGCGGCCCTGCTCGGGGAACACCAGGACCTGCGCATGTCGCGCCGCCACGCGCGCATCCGCCATGAGGAGGGGCGCTTCTGGGTCACCGACCTCGGCAGCCAGAACGGCACCTTCATCGAAGGAGAGCAGGCGACCGCCGGGCGGACGTACGAGCTCGAGCGGGTGCTGCGCATGGGGGACTCCCTGCTCGTGCCCTGCCGTGACGTGCGGCCGCTCTCCGAGCAGGGGATCCAGGTGCGGGACGGCCTCGTGCGCGGGCCGCGCTTCCAGGCGCTCCTCACCGAGGTGGCCCGCGCCGCCCGCACCGGGACCACGCTCCACATCCACGGCGAGAGCGGCACGGGCAAGGAGGGGGTCGCGCGCGCGTTTCACGAGAGCGGCGCGAACGCGGCCGGCCCGTTCGTGGCCGTCAACTGCGCGGCCGTCCCCGAGGGCGTGGCCGAGCGGCTCCTGTTTGGCGCCAAGCGCGGCGCCTACTCGGGCGCCGACGCCGACACCCCGGGCTACCTCCAGGCCGCCGACCAGGGCACCCTGTTCCTCGACGAGGTGGTGGAGCTGGATCTGGCGGTGCAGGCCAAGCTCCTGCGGGTGCTCGAGACGCGCGAGGTGCTGCCGCTCGGGGCGTCGCGCCCGCGCAAGGTGGAGATCCAGGTGTGCTCGGCGAGCAACCGCGACCTGCGCGCGCTCGTGTCGCAGGGCCGGCTGCGCGAGGACCTGTACTACCGCATCGGCCGTCCCTCGGTGTCGCTGCCGCCGCTCCGCGATCGCCCCGAGGAGATCCCCCAGCTCGTCCAGGCCGAGATCGCGCGCGCGGCGCCGGGCGTGGCGCTGCACGTCTCGCTGGTCGAGGCCTGCCTCCTCCGGCCCTGGCCGGGCAACGTGCGCGAGCTCCTGGTCGAGTCGCGGAGCGCCGCCCAGATGGCCCTCCTCGAGAAGGCGCCGCGGGTGGAGCTGCGCCACCTCGCCCCGAGCGCGGGCACGGTCTTCGGCGCCCCCCTGCCCCCTCCGGCGGCGGAGACGCCGGGCGCGGCGGCGGCGCGGCCGCCCACCCGGTCGCTCGATGACGCCCTGCGTGTGCGCATCGAGGAGGCGCTGCGCCAGCAGCACGGCAACGTGGCCGCCACGGCGCGCGCCCTCGGCATGCATCGCACGCAGCTGCGCCGGCTGCTCACGCGCTACGGCATCACCGTGGCGGCGGAGACGGAGGAAGACGCGGAGTGAGGGGCGGAGACGGCGCCACGTCCGGGTCCCTGTCCGTCCCCTCGGCCCCGCTCGCGGAGCCCCCAGCGGCAGGCGCTCCGATCCCGCCGCCCGATCCAAGCGGCCCCCCGAGCGTCGCGCCCGAGCGGCCCTACACGACCGCCCACCCCGAGGCGTGCCCCACTTACGAGGCCTGGCTGGCCACGTTCGCCGACCTGCCAGAGTTCCCGTCGTCCGATGGCACGCGGCAGCAGGTCCCCCTCGGCCCGGACGGCACCCCGGACGGCACCCCGGACGGCACCCCCGGCGGCGAGCTAGGCGACGCCGGCGGCGGGCGCGATCCCCGGCAGGTCCATTGCCGTGTCCTCGGCGACCGTGCGGCCCGCAGGCCTCCGGGAGACGGCCGCTCCCCGCCGCCGCACGACCCCGCCCAGGACCCCCCCCAGGCCGAGAGCCCGCAACCGAGCGATCGTTTCATCGATCGCCCGACCGAGGCCTGGGTCCAGGCGCACCTGCCCCCCGAGCTGCGCGCCATGGTCTACCAGCTGCCCGCCAACCATGCCGACGTGATGGTCATCCTGCGGCACGTCTGGCTCCACGCGCACGGCCGCACCGAGCATCACCAGACCCGCAAGCGCATCTGGACCCTCGGCCACGACGCCGGCCAGACCGAGGCGCAGCGGCGCGGCTACCTGCGCGATCTGTTCCTCAACGCCGTGAGCAGCCACAGCGTCCAGGCCCTGGTCCAGCCCTACGCCGACCCCCTCGGCAACCCCCTGCGCAGCCTGGCCGCGCTCGGCCCCCTCCTCCATCCGGGCGACCTCCTCATCTGGGAGCACCGCCGCGGCGACCCCGCCGGCCCATCGCGCCGCACCGGCGGGCACTGCCAAACCATCCAGACCATCGCGCGCGACCCGCAGAACCCGGCGGTCATCCGCAGCATCACCTGCATCCAGGGCAACAAGCCCCTGTTCCGCGCCGAGGCCCAGGACATCCGCGCCGTCCACGGCGAGAGCGCCGACGCCGCGGAGGT
This sequence comes from Polyangia bacterium, assembly GCA_036263495.1. Lineage (GTDB taxonomy): Bacteria > Myxococcota_A > Polyangia > Palsa-1104 > SHYY01 > DATAGU01. The sequence continues at coordinate 13,591 of DATAGU010000107.1, forward strand.
GCTCTGCGACGCCCCCGGGCGGCGCCTCGAGCGGGACGTGCTCGAGGGGCACGCGCTCCGCGACCAGATGGGCGTCTGGTCCTGGATCGACGGCCGCGACCCGGACGGCACCGACACCGCCTTCACCGTGCTCGTCGCCGCCGGCCCGTACCGCACCGCGCCGCGGCCGTCCATGCGGCCCGCGGACCGCTACCAGCGGCAGCAGCGGCAACCCGGCGACTGGCTCCCCGAGCTGCGCCGCGCCCCCACGCCCGAGGAGCTCCAGGCCGTCTTCGAGGCCGCGCTCCAGGAGCTCCGCGCCACGGTCGAGGGCGGCGGCTGGGTGGCCCACCTCGACGCCCAGGCGCTCGGTACCGCCGCCGGCGAGCGGCTGTGGCGGCTGGCGCGGCAGGCGGACGACCTCGGCCACACCTCCCATTACGGCCCCCTCTACCGCATCCGCAGCGCCCTCCCCGCCCTCGGCGGCATCGAGCCGCGCTTCCCCCTGCCGACCCCTCGGGCCGACGCGGTGCGCGCGCTCTTCGCCGCCACCGAGGACGCCTTTCACCTGGCGGCGCGCGGGGCCACGGTCGTCGACTTCCACCGCCCCGTGACGCCCACCTACAGGGTGCTCCTCACCGGCTTCGATCCCTTCGAGGCCGGGCCCGAGCCGCCTGCGCCCGGCGACTGGAACCCCTCGGGCGCCGCGGTGCTGGCGCTGGACGGCGCCACCATCGAGAGCGGCGCGGCGCGGATCGCCGTCGAGGGGGTGGTGCTCCCGGTCAGCTTCGCCGAGTTCGCGGGCCGCGACGGCGCGCCGGGCATCGTCGAACGGATCCTGCGGCCCCTCGTCGGCCAGGTGGACGCCGTCCTCACCGTGAGCATGGAGCGCCGCCGCGGCGCGGACGAGCCCGTGCGCCTCGAGCAATTCTCGGTCGGCGTGCATCAGACGAGGGACCTGCACCTCCACCGCACGGCCCCGATCGAGCGGCATCCGAGCGAGCTCGTGCCCATCCGCCTGCCGGCGGGCCCGAGTCTTCCGCTCATCGAGACCAACGCCGATCTCGTACGCCTGGCCGAGGCCACGGCGCAGGCCGGCCAGGCCCGGCGCATCCCGACCCCGGAGATCGGCGTGGACGTCCTCCTCGAGTTCGCCACGGCGGACGAAGCGGACCGGGCCCTCATCGCCCTCCGGCAGCCGGCCCAGGGCACGGCGGAGGTCACGCTGCGGGAGGCCGCGGCCGTGCGGCGGCTCATGCGGACCCAGACCTGGGACCCGAAGGTCCCGGGGCGGATCCGGTTCCAGGTCCGCGACGACACCTTCACGGCCCTGCTCAAGAAGGGGCCGGGGGGCAACTTCCTGTCCAACGAGGTCGCCTTCCGCACGCAGCATCTCCTGGCGCTGGAGAGCAGCCGGCGGCGGCCCCTGTCGTTCCATGTGCACACGCAGGGCAGTACGCCGATCCCGACCCGCGGCACGCCCACCGAACAGCGACAGGCCCTGCAGCAAGCCCGGCAGCTGCGGGCCACGCTCATCGAGACGTTGCGCGCCCTCCTCCAGGCGCTGGCCGAGCAGCTGCGCGTCCTGTCGTAGGCGGCGCAGTCGCTCACGCTCGCGCTCAGGTCTGAGCACAAACGTACGGGGTGTTGGAGTTAGCCCTCCCAGCGCCGGGCCAGCTCGCGGACCCGCGTCGACAGCGCCTGACCGAGCAGCCGCTCGCGCAGGGCCGTATCCGGGATGGGCTCGACCCGCTCGGCCAGGCGTCGCTCGGCGTGGCGCAACGCCTGGACCGCCTCCTCATGGACGCCCACCGCGTGGCGCACCTCGGCCGCGGCCACCAGCAACCAGAGATCCGTCCAGCAACGACCGCCGAGGGCCTCGAGCAGCGCGCACCCCTCGTCGGCCGCCTGGCGGGCTTCGTCGAGCCGCCCCTGGCCGAGGAGCGCCCGACACAGCAGGGCCAGGGCCAGGGGACGGGCGGGCAACGAGGCGACGAGCCGCGTGAGCGCCTGGCGGGCCTCGTGCTCGGCGGCGGCCAGGTCGCCCTGCGCGAGACGCACCCAGGCGCGCGCCATCTGCGCCTCGCCCGCCCACAGGTTGGGCCCCTGGCTCATGGCCAAGACCTCCGCGGCCAGGTCCAGCGCTTCATCGTGATGCTCGGGCCGGTCCAGGGTCGCCAGCACCAGGGCCATGGGGGCCTTGATCACGCTGCTCCCCAGCTCCTCGCCCATGCGCTCGAGCAGCTGGATGGCGGCGCGCAGGTGCGCCAGGCCGTCCTCCGCCGCTCCCATCTCGGCCAGCGTGATGCCCACGTTGCCTTGCGCGATCGGCAGGTAGCGATCGTCGCCCGCGAGCCTGTAGTTCGCCGCCATGTCCACGGCGACGCGGTGCGACGACCAGAGGTCTCCCTGCAGGTAGAAGTGGTAGGGGAACAAGTTGAGCTGGAACATGGCGCGCGCGTGCGCCTCCTCCGCGGCGAGCCGGGCGTGCACGGCCCCGAGACGCTCGAGCAGCGCCTCCACCTGGGCCTGCCGGCCGGTCATGCACAGCGAGAAGACCCCCGTCGACGCCTGCTCGAAGAAGACCGCCTCCGCGCCCGGCAGCGGCGGGGTCCTGGCGGTGAGCTCGAGGAGCCCGGCGATGTCGTCCTGCGCGCCCCGGATCCCGGCGACCAGGGTCCTGGCGATGAGCGCCCGGTACCAGGCCACGCCTCCCGGCGGGAGGAGCGCGACCGCCGCGCCCCCGGCGTCGTAGGCCGGGTCGAGGTTCCAGCGCCACAGGTGCGTGAGCGCCGCGGCCGCGTGGAGCGCGCCGAGCACCTCTCCCGCCGCGCCGCACGCGATGGCCCGCTCCACGTAGGTGAGCGTCATGGCGCTCTGGCGGAGGAGCGACTGCTCGGCCGCGCGCGCGTAGAGGACCGCCGCCCGTTCGAGGTCCCCCCCGAGGCGGTAGTGCTCGGCCAGCGTCAGGGGATCGGTCTCGCCCAGGCGGTCGAGGTACGCGCCGGCCAGGCGATGCCCGGCCAGGCGATCCTGCTCGTCGAGCAGGCTGTAGGCGGCGTCGTGCAGGAGGGCGTGGCGGAAGCTGTACTCGATCTCCCCCGGGAAGCGGCTCTCCGCGTGCGGGACGATGGTCTCGGCGTCGACGAGAATGTCGAGCCAGCGGGCGATCTCGGGCGCCGGCTCGGGCGCCGGCTCGGCCGCGGGCCCCGTCGGGGCGTGCACGGCCCCGCCGAGCAGGGTCATCACCCCGCCGCGCCAGAACGTGCTGCCGAAGACGCTGGCCGCGCGGAGCAGGCGCCGCGCCCCGGGATCGAGCCGCAGGAAGCGCGCCTGCAGCATGGCCAGCACGGTCTCCGGCAGCTCGTCGCCCGCGCCTTCGGCCACGGCGCGGATGAGCTCCTCGAGGAACAGGGCGTTGCCCCCGGCCTGCTCGACGATGCGCGCGAGCGTCGCGGGGGGGACCTGCGCGCCCAGGGCCTGGCGCACGAGCCGCTCGCTGGCCTTGCGGCTGAGCCCCGGCAGCCGGAGCTCTTGCACGTTGCGCCCCTGCCAGAGGCGCGGGAACTGATCGCGCACCTCGGGGCGCCCGAGCGCCAGCATGAAGAAGGGGTGATCGCTCAGATCGCGCAGCATCCGATCGACCAGCCGCACCTGGGTGGCGTCGCTCCAGTGCAGGTCCTCGAGCACGAGCAGCACGGGGTGCGCCTTGCACTCGGCGCGGAGCAGGGTCACCAGGGCCTCGGCGATCCGCTCGCTCATGAGGCGAGGATCCTGCCGCGCGGCCCGCAGCCGCGGGCTGTGATCGTCGGGCCAGGGCACGCTGCACAGCTCCCCGAGGAACGCCGCCACGTCCGCGCGGGCGGCGGGATCGAGGTGGCGCCCGAGGCGCGCCGCGAGCTGCTCGCGCCGCCGCTCGAGCGGCGCCCCTTCGTCGACCCCGCACAGCCGGCGCAGGGCCTGCCCGAGGAGGCCGCCCACCGGCTCCCCGGGCATCGGGTCCCCGCAGCCGTACAGCACCTCCACCCCCTCGGCGCGCATCTGCACCCGGCGGATGAACTCCTGCCGCAGCCGCGACTTGCCCATGCCCGGCGCGCTCGTGACCAGGACGCCGATGGCGGCCTCCTCGGTGATGCAGCCGCCGAGCAGGGTCTCGAGCTGCATGAGCTCCTGCTCTCGCCCCACGCACGGGGTCGGCCGGCCGAAGAGCAGGCGCACCTCGTCCGGCCCCCTGCGCTCGCCATCGAGCACGAAGAGCCCGGGGGCGAGCCGCCGCAGGTGGAAGCGCTGATCGAGGAGCCCGGCCGTGAGCTCGTCGACCCGTACGCGGCCCGCGGCCCGGGCCGTCTCGTCGTCCCGGCTCCGCTCGAGGAGCTCCACGGCGCGCTCGATGGCCTCGCCGATCGGGAACCCGGCCGAGACCGTGGCGCGCCCCATCCCCAGCACCACCAGGGCTGTGGGCAGGTGCTCCTGGAGGAGGAGGGCGCAGCGCGCGGCCTGCGTGGCCAGATCGACGGCCGAGGCGCCGCTCTGTCCGAGCGTGGCCACCAGCATGCCCGTGGCCACGCGCTCGATGTGACCGCCGCAGGACGCGAGGAGCCTGCGCAGCGTCTCGTACTCGGTGTCGCTCCGCCGCTCGCCCTCCAGGCGCGAGGAGTCGCGCGTCACCTCCGGGCCGCCGTCGGGGGTGGGCGGCGGCGCGGCCATGATCACGCTCACCAGGCGCTGCTCCTTGTCGGCGAACACGGGGGGGCGGCCCGCGGCCTGCACCCCGAGCGGGCCCTCGCCGGCAGGGGAGAGGGGCGACCCCGGAGGCGGGGCCTGGCTCTTCCTCAGGACCTCCATCTGGGCCGCCAGGGCCGCGAGCAGCTGCTCGGCATCGGCCCAGCGATCCGCTGGCTGCTTGGCCAGCATGCGCGCCACCAGGGCGGCCAGGGGCTCGGGCAGGTCGGGACGGAGGCGCCCGAGCGGCGGCGCCTCCTCGCACAGGATCCGGGCCAGGATCACGCCCGGGTGATCCCCGCCGAACGGGGCCTTCCCTGTCAGGCATTCGAACAGCACGCAGCCGAGCGAGTAGATGTCGGTCCTGACGTCGAGCTGGCGCTCGCCGCGGGCCTGCTCGGGGGAGAGGTAGAGGAGCGTGCCCATCACCTCGCCGGTGCGCGTCATCGTCCCCTGGCCGAAGGGCCCGCGCGCGATGCCGAAGTCGAGCAGCACCACCTCGGACACGTGCCTGCCGCGCAGGAACAGGTTGCTCGGCTTGATGTCGCGATGCAGGATGCCGCGCGTGTGCACCATGGCCAGCACCTCGGCCACTTTGCACACCAGCTGGAGGCTCTCCGACACCGCGAGCGGGCCCCGACGCAGGCGCTGCCCGAGGTCCTCGCCATCGAGCCACTCCATGGCCAGGAAGACCTGCCCCTCCGCCATCTGCCCGTGGGCCACGTACCGCACCACGCTCGGGTGGCGCAGCGTGGCGAGGAGCTGCGCCTCGCGTAAGAGCCGCTCGATGTTGCGTCTCTCCGGGGCCGGCGTGTCGAGCAGCTTGAGCGCCACCAGGCCGCCGTCCTGACGGTCGCGCGCCTGGAAGACCGTCCCCATGCCGCCTTGGCCGGCGAGCCCCTCGATCTCGAACCGCCCCGCCACGACCATGCCCCGGGTCCATCCCCTGGTATGGGAAGAAAAAGTCATCTCGGCCCTCCAGCCGGATCTGCAACGGAAGTTTTCCAGAGGCGCCGGTGCTTGCCGGCGCCACATGAGCCAGGCGAGCCCACGAGCGGGGCTCCAAATGTATGACTACGGCACTGCCCGCCTGCGAGCTACTGAACGTCTGTGCGACGGGGCGCGAGGCCCCGGGCTCACCCGCCCGGGACCGGGACCGGACCCTGGCTCAGCACACGGGCCCGGCGGTGCGTCTCCTGACCGAGATAGCGCTCGCGCCGCGCCGCGTCGTCGATGCGGGCGGCGAGCTCGTCGATCCGGCGGCAGGCGCGCCCGGCCAGCGCGCGGGCCTTCATCCCGCCCGGCCCACCGGCGGTGCGATGGGCCTCGGCCGCGGCGATGAGGAGCCGCACGTCCTGCCACGCGGTGCCGAGGCCCTCGAGCACGGCGAGGCCCTCGTCGGCGGCCTGGCAGGCCTCCGCGATCCGCCCCTGACCAAGGAGCGCGCGACATCGCAGGGCCCAGGCCCCGGGCTGCCCGGGACGCGCCGTGGCGTACGCCGCCAGCGCCTGGCCGGCCTCCCGCTCCGCGTCCTCCATTGATCCGCGCTTGAGGAACACGCTCGCGCGGGCCGCGTAGGCCATACCGGTCCAGGCGTTGGGGGGCGCCCCGGGGACGATCGCCTCCGCGGCCATGGCGAGGGCCTCGGCCTGGGGCTCGGGGGCGCCGAGCGCGGCGAGGCACAGGGCCAGGAAGCTCTTGAGCGCCCCGAGCACGAGCGGCTCGTTCATCTGCGTGAGCGCCGCGAGCGAGGAGCGCAGGGCGGGGATGCCCTCGGCCGGCGTCCCGAGCTCGACGAGCGCGAGGCCGCCATATCCGCGCGCGACCGACAGGTACCGGGCGTCGCCCACGATCTGGAAGTCCTCGGCGCCCGCCTCGGTGAGGCGCCAGGTGGCCCAGGGGTCCCCGGCGAGGAAGTGCTCATAGATGAAGCAGGACATCCGGTACATGCCGCGGGCGCGCGCCTCGTTGGCCGCGAGCCGCTCCTGCATGCGGCCGAGCCGGGCGAGGAGCTCCTGCGCCTCGGTCCGGAGCCCCTGCATGTAGAGGCCGAAGAGGACCATCGACGCCTGCTCGAAGAAGTCGCACTCGGCGCCGGGGAGCGGGGAGGTGCTCATGAACAGCTCGCGGAACTCGAAGACGGCCTCCCGCTCGGCCCGGACGCTGGCTTGCAGCGCGCGCGAGGTGAGGGCCCAGTACCAGGGCCGGCTCCCGGGGCGGAGGAGCCCGTGGGCGGCGAGGCTCGCGGCCTGCGCCGCGGCGAAGTCGAAGCGCCAGAGGTGGGCGATGGAGGCCATGGCGTGCAGGGTCCCGAGCGTCTCGCCGCTCGCGCCGCACGCGCCGCCGAGCTCGATCCGCCGCAGGGCCTCGGCGCCGTCGTAGGCCAGGGCCTGCTCGGCGGCGCGGGCGTAGAGGGCGGCGGCGGCGCCGGGCTCGCCGCCGCGGCGATAGTGCTCGGCCAGCACCATCGGGTCGGTCTCGCCGATGGCGCCGAGGTAGTCGCCGGCCAGGCGATGCCCGGCCTGGCGGTCCGGCTCGGCGAGGAGGCTGTAGGCGGCGTCGCGCATGAGCGCGTGGCGGAAGCTGTACTCCGCCTCGCCGGGGAAGCGGCTGTGCGCGTGCGCGCGGACGATCTCGAGGTCGGCGAGGATGCGCAGCCAGCGCGCGATCTCGCTGCCCTCCCCCGCGGCCTCGGGCCCGATGCCGAGGAGCGACGCCACGCCGCCGCGCCAGAACGTGCCGCCGAGGATGCTGGCCGCGCGCAGGACGCGCCGCGCCCCGGCCTCGAGGCGCAGGAAGCGCGCCTGCAGCATGGCCAGCACGGTCTCGGGCAGCTCCTGCTCCCGGCCCTCGGCGACCGCGCGGATGAGCTCCTCGAGGAACAAGGCGTTGCCGCCGGCCTGCTCGACGATGCGCTCGAGCGTCGCGGCCGGGACCTCGCGGCCCAGCACCTCGTGCGCGAGCCGCTCGCTCGCCTTGCGGCTCAGCATGGGCAGCCGGATCTCCTGCACGTTGCGGTCCTGCCACAGGCGCGGGAACCGCTCGTGGATCTCAGGCCGGCCGAGCGCGAACACGAAGAAGGGCTGCTCGGCGAGCTCGCGCAGCGCCCGATCCACGAGGCGCAGCGTGGTCGCGTCGCTCCAGTGCAGGTCCTCGAGCACGAGCAGCACCGGGTGGACGGCGCACTCGGCGCGCAGCAGCGCCATGAGCGCCTCGCCGAGGTGCTCGTTCATGAGGCGCGGGTCCTGCCGCGCCGCGCGCAGGCGGGGGCTCTCGTGGTCGGCGAAGGGCACGCCGCACTGCTCGCCGAGGAGCTCGAGCGCGTCCTGGCGCTCGGCCGGGGCGAGGTGGCGGCCGAGGCGGCCGGCGAACTGCGCGCGCCGCCGCTCGAGCGGCGCCGCCTCCTCCACCCCGGCGAGGCGGCGCAGCGCCTGCCCGAGGAGGCCGCCGAGCGGCTCGCCCGGCATGGGATCGCCGCTGCCGATGAGGATCTGCACCGGCTCCGAGCGCGCCGCGAGGCGCCGCACGAACTCCTGGCGCAGCCGCGACTTGCCGAAGCCGGGCGGGCCCGTGACCAGCACCGCCCGCGACGCGGACTCGGTCACGCAGGCGTCGAACATCATGTCGAGCTGGAGGAGCTGCTGCTCGCGCCCCACGCACGGCGTCGGCCGGCCGAGGAGCAGGCGCGTCTCGTCCGGCCGGATCCGCTCGCCCTCGAGCATGTAGATGCCGGCGGCGAGGCGCCGCACCTGGAAGTGGCGGTCGAGGAGGCCGGCGGTGAGACCGTCGAGGAGCACGGGGCCGGCCGAGGCGCGGAGGAGCGCCTCATCGACCACGGCCAGGTCGAGCAGGCTGGCGACGCGCTCGATGGCCTCCCCGGTCGGCTGCCCCCCGCCCAGGTGGCCGCGTCCCATGCCGATGGCGACCAGCGCCCGGGGGAGGTACTCGCGGATGAGGAGGGCGCAGCGGGCGGCCTGCGCCGCCTGGTCCACGGCCATGGCGCCGACCTGACCGAGGAGCGCGAGCAGGGTCCCGGTGGCCAGGACCTCGACCCGCGCGCCGCACGATTCGAGGAGCTCGATGAGCTTGGCGCGCGGCGCCTCGCCCCACGGGTCCTCTTCGCGGGGGCGATCGCCGCTCGGGGGCGGGCCCTCGCCGGACGCCTGCAGGTCCCCGGGCGGCATGGCCATGATCACGCTCACGAGGCGCTGCTCCTCACCAGCCAGCACCGGCACGCGGCGCGCCGGCGCGACCTCGGGCGCCTCCCCGAGGGGCTCGGCCGGCTCGAGGGCCGCGAGCTGTGCGAGGAGGCTCGTCGCGTCGCTCGGCCGATCCTCGGGCTTGCGGGCCAGCATGCGCGCCGCGAGCGCCGTGAGCGCCGGGGGCAGGTCGGGGCGCAGCGCGGCGAGCGAGGGCGCCTCCTCGCACAGGATGCGGGCCAGCACGACGCCCGGGTGCTCCCCTTCGAACGGCGGCCTCCCGGTGAGGCACTCGAACAGCACGCAGCCGAGCGAGTAGATGTCGGTGGCCGGCCCGAGCTCGCGCTCGCCGCGCGCCTGCTCGGGCGACAGGTACTGCAGCGTCCCCACCACCTGCCCGGTGCGCGTCATCACCCCCCGCATGAACCCGCGCCCGACGCGGGCGACGCCGAAGTCGAGCAGCATCACCTGGGAGATCTGGCCGTGGCGCAGGAACAGGTTGCTCGGCTTGAGGTCGCGGTGCAGGACGCCGTGCTCGTGCAGCATGACCAGCACCTCGGCCACCTTGCGCGTGAGGACCAGGCTCTCGTCGGCCCGGAGCAGGCCGCGGCGGAGGTGGCGCGCGAGGTCCTCCCCTTCGAGCCACTCCATGACAAGGTAGTCCCGGCCCTCGGGCGTCTGCCCGTGGCACACGTACTCGACCACGCTCGGGTGGCGCAGCCGGGCCAGGAGCTCGGCCTCGCGCAAGAACCGCTCGCTGGCCTGCTTGGCCGACGCGGGCACCGAGAGCAGCTTGATGGCCACGGCCACGCCGCGCTCGCGATCGCGCGCGCGGAAGACCTCGCTCATGCCCCCGCGGCTGGCGAGCCCCTCGATCTCGAATCGGCCGGCGACGACGGTGCCTCGGGTCCAGACGACAGCAGGATTCATCTCTTCCCCTCCCGCCGGAAGCATACCCCGACCGGCGCACCACACAGGAGCACCGGATCTGTAAGTCTGCTTGATGAGCGCGTACCCCTGGAGGCTTCACCTGGAGCGGCCACAACGCGCCGTCCCGCGACAAACACCCACCGTCACGCGACAAACACCCACCGTCACGCGACAAACACCCACCGTCACGCGGCCAACACCCACCGTCACGCGACAAACACCCACCGTCACGCGACAAACACCCGCCGTCACGCGGCCGGAAGCCCGCCGTCACGCGGCCG
>DATAGU010000108.1:0-6607 GCA_036263495.1 Polyangia bacterium
CCCTATCAGCTCGGCCAAGCTGGCAAACCTGTACCTGGCACCGACTCGGCGGGCTCATCCCAGCGCTCACCTGGATGCCGTGACCAGGGAGCTACTGAACTGACAACGAGCGGCCGGACACAAAATACTTTACACGACCTCGTGTGGTCGTCGGAGCCGGACAAGGCGCGCCGGCCATCCCTGCTCCAGGCCACGCTAAGAACGGCGTTGGAGTGTCCTTCGAGCACGCGCAGGCAGTGCCCGCTGTCCACGTCCCAAAGCCGCATCGTGTGGTCGCCGGAGCCGGACAGGGCGCGCCGACCATCCTCACTCCAGGCCACGCTCCAGACGGTGGAGGAATGGCCTTCAAGCATGCGTAGACAGCGCCCACTATCCATGTCCCAGAACCGCACCGCGTGGTCGTTGGAGCCAGACAGAGCGTGCCGACCATCCTTACTCCAGGCCACGCTAAGAACGGCGTTGGAGTGTCCTTCGAGCACGCGCAGGCAGTGCCCGCTGTCCACGTCCCAAAGCCGCATCGTGTGGTCGCCGGAGCCGGACAGGGCATGCCGGCCATCCTTGCTCCAGGCCACGCTCAAGATGGTGTGCGAATGTCCTTCGAGCACGCGCAGGCAGCGCCCGCTGTCCACGTCCCAGAGCCGCACCGTGTGGTCATGGGAGCCGGACAGGGCGCGCCGACCATCCTCGCTCCAGGTCACGCTCCATACACTGTTGGAGTGACCCTCGAGCACGCAGAGGCAGCGCCCGCTGCCCACGTCCCAGAGCCGCACCGTGTGGTCGCCGGAACCGGACAAGGCGCGTGTACCATCCGGACTGAAGGAGACCGAATGAACACCGGCTGTGTGACCCAGCGACATGACGCCCGCCTGCTGCCGCTCCCGCGCCTTTTCCACCTCGGGCCCGCCCCGGTCGCCGCCCCCCCGGCACACCTCCAACAGCTTTTCATACTCCCCGGTTCGCGCTTCCTCCCGCCAGTCCACGTAAAGGAACTGCGCCAGCGACCCGCGTGGCTCCGCCCCGTCGAGCCGCAGAGGGATGAACCGACGCTCCTTGTTGAGCGGGTCGCGGAAGCGAAACGTCTGACTCTCCAGCGCCGCCCAGTCCGAGCCGAACGCGTGGTGCGACATGCAAAACACGAGCACCCGCGAGCGCTCCAGCCCTTCTTCGATCTTCGACGGGATGCTGTCCCCGACCCGAATCTCCCACTCGTCGAACCACACGCGGAGCCCGTCGCCTCGCAGGCGCTCAGCCAGGGCACGCACCACCGGCTTGTCCTTGGCGCTGTACGAGAGGAACACGTCATAGGTCAGGCTAGCTGCGCGCATGGTGGGGAGGCTCCGCCGTCAGAGCTGAGTGAATAATAAAGGAAAATGCGCGAGTGACGGCTTTACTACAGGGGAGGGAGCGGTGGGGGAGGGAGAGGTTCGAGCGGGCTACCTACGCGCCCGGCTTGCGGGACAGATACCAGTCGGTGACCTTGAGGCTCTTGTCCTGCGCCCGCGCCGCCGCCCCCTCGGTCGTCGTCGGGGCCGGCACGATCGCGTCATCGCCCGGCTTCCAGTTCGCCGGACACGCCAGCTTGTTCTTGTCGGCGAACTGCAGCGCATCGACCACCCGCAGGATCTCGTCGAAATTCCGACCCACGTTGAGCGGGTAGTAGACCATCGCGCGCACCACCCGGTTCGGGTCGATGAAGTAGACGCAGCGCACCGTCGCCGTCGCCGCGGCCGGCGTGTGCACCATCCCGTAGAGCTGCGCCACCTTCTGATCCAGGTCCGCGATCACCGGGAACTTGATCGCGATGCCGTGCTTCTCCTCGATGTTCCGGATCCAGGCGATGTGCGAGTAGATGCTGTCGATCGAGTTGCCGATGAGGGCCACGTTGCGCTTCTCGAACTCGTCATGACGCTTGGCGAACTCGATGAACTCGGTCGTGCACACCGGGGTGAAGTCGGCCGGATGGGAGAACAGGATCACCCACTTGCCGGGCGCGTAGGTCGACAGCTGGATCTCGCCGTGCGTGGTGTTGGCCTTGAAGTCGGGCGCGGGCCCGTTGAGCTCGACGCGCGGACGGACGGTCTCGGTGGTTTCAGCCATGTTCTTTCCTCTGTCTCTGTGAACTGCGCTGTCTCTTGACAGGCTCGTGGGGTCTTGCGCGAGCCGTGCGGAATGTAGATCGCGAGCGGGGGCGAGTCTACCCGTCCTGTGGTTCCCTCTGGGATCCTCAGCCCGGCCGCCGCCCCCACAGGAAGCGGACGAGCGCCTCGGCCTTGGGCAGGAAGGTGGCCAGCTCCACGTATTCATTGTTGGTGTGGAACCCCTTGCCCCGAGGCCCGAGCCCGTCGATGGCCGGCACCCCGAGCGGCGCCACCGTGTTGGCGTCGCTCCCGCCCGCCACCATCGGGCACTCCCGCGCCGGCAGCCCCGCCGCCTCCTGACACGCCGCGAACTCGGCATAGAGCGCCGCCGACGCCACCGTGCGCTCGAGCGGCAGCCGGCTCACCCCGCCCGACGACGTGGCGCGCGCGCCCGGCACCCCCTCGGCCGCCTCGTGTGCCGCGCGCCCGAGCGCTGCCACCAGCGCCTCCGCGTCCGTCACCGACTCGAAGCGGATGTCGAGCATGCACTCCGCGCGCTCGGGCACCGTGTTCTTGCTCGTGCCGCCCTTGATGAGGCCCACGTTCACCGTCACCCCGCGCGGGTACTCGGTCAGGCGCTGCGCCGCATCGACGAACCGCGCCGCCGCCCAGATGGCGTTGATCCCGTCGCGGTGGTTGTTGCCCGCGTGCGCCGCCCGGCCCTCGAACACCATCGTCATGGCCCCGGTGCCGCGCCGCCGCGTGACGATCGAGTCGTCCGTGCGGCCCGACTCGAACACCAGGGCGCAGGCGGCGCCCCGCGCCACCTCCTGGAGGTGACGACGCGAGTCGGGCGAGCCCACCTCCTCGTCCGCCACCGTGACCACCACGAGCGGCAACCGCGCGAGCTCCCCCACGTCGTCGAGCGCGGCCAGCGCCGTGCGGATCACCGCCAGCCCGCCCTTCATGTCGAGTGCGCCCGGTCCATACGCGCGCCTGTCCTCCTCGCGCCAGCCCTCGAAGTGCCCGGGCGGGAACACCGTGTCGTGATGCCCGATGAGGAGGATGGGCCGCGCGTCGGGGGCGAGCGCCGCCGGCGTGCGCCAGAGGAGGTGGTCGCCGAAGCGTTCGCTGCGCCGCACCTCGCAGGTGAGCGAGGGCAAGGCCAGGGCCTCCCGCAAGAGCTGGCCGACGGCGTTCACGCCGGCCACGTTCTCGGTGAAGCTGTTGACGAGCACCCACTCGCGGGTGAGGGCCGGCATCTCGGAGGCACGGCCCCGCAGGGCCGTGAGGGCGTCAGGGAGCTGTTTCACGGGTCGAGATTGTAATCGTGCCGCACGCGCCGTGGCCAGGAAGGAGACATCCATGCCCCTCAAGCGCTGCACCCACGGGCCCAGGCGCTCATCCCCGAATTGGGCGCCTTCGACCCGGAGGTTGACGCGCTCAACCTGGAGGTTGACGCGCTCAACCTGGAGGTTGACGCCTTCAACCTGGAGGTTGACGCCTTCAACCTAAGAGGTTGACGCCTTCAACCTAAGAGGTTGACGCCTTCAACCTGGAGGTTGACGCGCTCAACCTAGAGGTTGACGCCTTCAACCTGGAGGTTGGCGCCTTCAACCCGCGGGTTCATGCGTTGGCCCCGCCGGTTCCGGCGCTGCAGGCCGTCCCGTCGGGCGGCCGACGAAGAGTTTGTAGTACAGTCGCGGACGTGATGTCTCTTCTGCGTTTTCCTCGATGCTGGTTTGCGGCGGCCAGCGCCGTCGCGGTCCTCCTGCCCCGCCCCGTCGCCGCGCTCGAGCTGCCACCGACCGGCATCCATTATGACATCCGGGCGGAGCTCGATCCGGCCACGCGCGACCTCCAGGGCAGCGAGGTGATCCGCTGGACCAACCCGACCGACGAGCCGATCGCGGCGCTGCCCGTGCACCTCTACCTCAACGCCTTCTCCCATAGCGAGAGCACGTGGATGCAGCATCCGGCGCTCGAGCGGCTCGAGTCCGGCGGCCTGCTCAAGCAGGAGACGGATCCCTGGGGCTGGTCCGAGCTGGTCTCGGTGCGCGTACGCGGCGCGGCCGGGGAGCGTGACGCCACCTTCCGCCCCATCCGTCCCGACGATGGCAACCCGTTCGATCGCACGCTCTTCGAGGTGGCCCTGCCCGAGCCCGTACCGCCCGGCGGCGAGGTGGTGCTCGCCATCCGCTTCAGCGGTCGCCTGCCGATCCCCATCGCGCGCACCGGCGGGCGGGACGGCTTCTTCCTCGTGGGGCAGTGGTACCCCAAGATCGGCGTCATCGAGCCGGCCGGGGTGCGCCATGCGCCGCGGGCGCAGCAGGCCGCGCGTCAGTTCCACGGTCCGACGGAGTTTTATGCCGACTTCGCGGACTACGACGTGCGCTTCGTCCTGCCCGAGGGCTGGCTCGTGGGGGCGACCGGGCGCGCCGTGGGAGAGCCGGCGCGGCTCAACGCGGGCCCGCGCCCAGGAGGCGTCCGCGTGGAGTTCCATTACCAGCAGCGCGCCGTCCACGACTTCGCGCTCGTCGCGGGGCAGCACCTCGTGGAGCGCTCGGCGCGGCACGTGCCGCAGGGCGGCGGGCCAGCAGTCGATGTCCGCTACATCGTGCCGGCGGGCACCGAGCACCAGATCCCGCGCTGGCAGAGGGCGGTCGAGGGCGCGCTCGACGTGCTGGGACGGCGCGTCGGCCCCTACCCGTACACCACGCTGACCGTGGTGTCGACGCCGCACTGGGCCGAGCGCACGAGCGGCATGGAGTATCCGACCTTCATCACCGGCGACTCAGGCGACCCGCTATGGGACCTGCCGCTCTTCGCGTCGCTGCGGGTGCCCGAGGTGACGGCCATCCACGAGTTCGGGCACCAGTACTTCTACGGGCTCCTGGCCTCGAACGAGCAGGACGAGGCGTTTCTCGACGAGGGGTTCAACTCGTTCTGGGAGCACGAGGTGATGCGCGAGGTGTATGGCGAGGCCGCGGCGATGGGCACGCTCCTCGGCCGCGACATCCAGGACCGGGAGCTCGAGCGGGCCGGGCTCGGGTTCCTGGGGGGCCGCATCCGCGAGCCGCTGCGCCAGCGGCCGACGTGGCTCTTCGAGCCTCGCGCCGCGGGGATCCAGAGCTACGCTCGGCCGTCGGTGGCGCTGGGCGCGGTGGCGGCGCGGTTCGGGCGCGAGCGGCTCGACCGGGTGTTCGCCGCGTACTTCGAGCGCTATGCGTTCCGGCACCCGGACTTCGACGATTTTCTAACGGTGGCGGAGGAGGTAGGCGGGGCTGAGCTGGCGGCGCACGTGCGCGAGCTGTTCACGCGGCCGGAGGTGCCCGACTATGCGGTGGTCGAGGCGGTGAGCGAGCGATGGGAGGCGCCGCTCGGCCGGGTGATGACCGGGGCCGGGCAGGTGGAGGTGACGCGCGAGACCCGGGAGGCGCTGGCGGCGAAGCTCGTGCCCGAGGACGTGCGCGAGGCGGATGGTCGGGTGCTCATGGAGCGGACGGGGCCGGGCTGGGAGCGGCGGGAGGAGCACCACATGGGGACGATCGAGCGGCTGCGGGTGGCGCCGGTGAAGGGGAAGGCGGCGGCGGCGGGCGAGGGCACCGGTGTCTACGAGAGTAAGGTGCGGCTCTCGGGGCCGGGCTGGGACACGCTGCCGGTGACGGTGGAGTTCCGCTTCGAGGACGGGGTGATGGTGCGCGACCGCTGGGATGGCAAGGCGGTGTGGTGCGAGTATCGCTTCTGGCGCCCGGCGCGGCTCGGCGAGGTGCGCGTGGATCCCGAGGGGCAGGCGTGGGTGGATGCGCATCCGGAGAACAACGCGCAGGCGCTCGCGCCGGCCCGGGGGTTCGCGACGCACTGGGGGCTCTGGCTCGGGGCGCTCGGGGAGTGGGTGGCGGGGGCGATGTCGCTGTGGCTGTGAAGCGGCGGGGGTGCGGGGCTCTCACACGCTGCTACGATGTGAATCATGGACGATGCCGTGCATCGACAGTCTGACCCGGCGCGTTGGGACCCCGACCGCCTGGGTGGAGCGCAGAGCGAGGATCTTGAACTGGCCGAAGCGGGTCTATCGGAGTGGGCCGCGGCTCTCAACGCCGAGGATGCCGGCGGTAAGACGGGGTGAGGTGTAGGGCTCTCCCGTAGTTCACATGCGGGAGAGGCGCGTAGGCCTCAAATGGGCTGATCGTATTGAGACCGTCGCAGCGGGCGGACTCTCCCGCGCAGGATCTCCTTGCCAGGGGGCATGGAGGCAATACACGCGGAGGTGCTGGGCTCGACGCCGCGAGCAGCCGTCGATATGCTTCCGGCGATCATGCTCAAGCTCAGGCGGCTCAAGATTCACGAGTATCGCGGCGTTCTGCCGGGGGTGGAGCTGCGGTTCAGTGACGGGATCAACATCCTGCTCGGCAAGAACGGCACCGGGAAGACGACGCTCCTCAACCTCATCTCGATGATCGTTCGCTCGGACCTGTCCGAACTCGCCAATGAGCCGTTCAAGATTGAGTTCGACCTGACGTTCGATGAGG
>DATAGU010000109.1:0-5249 GCA_036263495.1 Polyangia bacterium
CTTTTCTCGTGCGACTTGCATGTGTTAGGCCTGCCGCTAACGTTCGCTCTGAGCCAGGATCAAACTCTCCAATTAAACTTGAAGAGCTTGTACCTGCATCTCCTCGCGGAGACACAGGACTCGCAGTTTGACTGATGCTCGCACCTGCGTCCTTCTGTCTGCCCCTACAGTCCTGGGGCAGACCGCTCCTCTCTCTCTCCTACTATTCAGTTTTCAAAGAACCAACTTCCGGGGCGCTTTATTTAGGGCCGGTCCCGCACCCTGTCAACCCTTTTTTTTCAACTTCGCTTCTTCGTGCTGCCGGGAGGGTTGGTCCCGACCGCGGGGTGCTTGTTCTACTCATGCCCCACCGCGGTGTCAACTTTTTTTTCCTCGGCTCGTTGCCGCCGTCCGAGGTGGGCGGTGTTGTAGATCCGCTACTTGGTTGAGTCAAGGAATTTTTTTTGCTGCCCCTTCACCCTGGCCGCCCAGCCCCCACGTGCAGCGCAATTGACCGCACCCGACGGGATCGACCATAATTCCGCTCCGCCATGGTCGATTGCATCTCCGGAGCGCACTCGGCCCCGCGGGCCCCAGGGGACCGACGTTGATCGAACGGATCGGGAACTTTCGCATCGTCGGCGAGATCGGCGCCGGCGGCATGGCGGTCATCTACAAGGCGGTGCAGGAGTCGCTCAACCGCCAGGTCGCCATCAAGGCGCTCAAGACGAGCGTCTCGCTCGACTCGCACATCGCGGTCCGCTTCGAGCGCGAAGCGCTGTCGATGGCCACGCTGCAACACGAGAACATCCTCCATATCTACGACTTCCAGCAGCTCGGCGGGGCGCTGTTCATCATCATGGAGTTCGTGGAGGGGATCGACCTCTACGATCTGCTGGCCAAGTGCCGCGTCCTGCCCATCGACGTGGCGGCCATCATCGCCATGCAGGTGGCCCGGGCCCTCGATTATGCCCATTACCGCGGCATCATCCACCGCGACATCAAGCCCGCCAACATCATGATCGCCAAATCCGGCGGGGTGAAGCTCATGGACTTCGGCATCGCCCGCGACCCCTCGTTCGGCGATCTCACGGAGGCGGGCACCGGGCTCGGCACCCCTTCCTATATGTCGCCCGAGCAGATCCTCGGGGACAAGCTGGACTTCCGCTCCGACATCTTCTCCCTGGGCGTGGTGCTCTATCAGATGGTCTGCGGCTCCAAGCCCTTCATCGGCGACGAAGAGAAGTCGGTCCTGCACAAGATCCGACACGACAAGCACCCGAGCCCGCGCCGACTCAATCCCGAGGTCCCGCGGGAGCTCGAGCGCATCCTCGGCCGCTGCATGCACAAGGAGCGGGAGGGGCGCTACGCCTCCACGCAGGATCTGGTCATCGCGCTCGAGCGCTTCATCGCGCGCCACTGCCAGATGAACTACCAGGCGCGTATCGTGGAGTTCCTGCACGAGCAGGGCCTCCTCACGCAGAAGGAGGCGGAGAAGTATCTCCATCCCGCGGGCGCCGATTTCGCGAAGACGTCGCGCCTCCCCGAGCGCGCCTCCGGCATGCGGCGGCTGCTCCTCCTGCCGAGCGCGCTGGTCCTCTCCATCATCGCCACCTTGCTCGTGCTCCGCTGGTCCTCCTTTGGCCGCTCGATGACGCAGCGCAGCCACGCCGCGGCGGCCGCCTCGGCCAGCCAGCCGGGCTATGTGCGGATCGTCGTCGATCCCTGGGCCCGGGTGTACGTCGATGGCCAGTACGTCGACGTCACGCCGTTCCACAAGGCGCTGCCCCTGGCGCCTGGCAAACACCGCATCGAGCTCAAGGAGAACCCCTACTACAATCCCAAGATGGAGGAGCTGGTGGTCCGCAGCGGAGAGACCCAGGTGCTCAAAGTCGCGCTGGTCCGTAAATGAACCGTCCCTACCGGGCCCTCTCGATGCTCCTCCTCCTGTCCGCGGGAGCGGCGCGGGCGGAGTCCTTCAACCATGTGGCGCGGCCCGGCGATACGCCCGAGACGCTGGCCCTCCAGTACTACAGCAACCGCTCCCTCGCCGCGCTCGTCCGCGAGGCCAACAAGCTGCCCCCGAGCGCGAACCCCAAGCCTGGGCAGAAGCTGTGGATCCCGTCGGCCACGCAGTATCGCGTGGGCCGCGGCGAGACGCTGGAGGTCGTGGCCCGGCGGCGCCTCGGCGACGCCCGCCGCGCCCACTTCCTCGCCGAGTGGAATGGCCTCAAACCAGGCGCCCAGCCACCGGCCGGCAGCAAGCTCCTCCTGCCCGAGCTGATCTTGCATCGCGCCACGGCGCCCGAGTCGTTCGTCGCGCTGGCCAAGAACCTCTTCGGCGATCCGGCCCAGGCCAAGATGCTGCAGGCCTACAACTTCCACACGGGCGCGCTCATCGGTCGCGGCGAGCGCATCCTCATCCCCTTCACGATGGTCCGCGCGCAAGCGTCGGCCGGCGCGACGGCAGCCCAGCACGCGCGCAAGCCGGAGGACACGGCGCGCCTCGAAGCCGAGCAGGCGGCGCGGCTGGCCGCGGGGGTGGCCCTGGCCGAGAAGGCCTATCGCGACGGCAACTATACCGAGATCCCGGGCTCGCTCATCCGCCTCCTCGCGAGCGAGAGGCCCTCCGATCAGCAGCTCGGTGAGATCCACCGCCTCCTCGCCTTCGCCTACGTCGCGCTCGGGGTCGACGACCTGGCGTTGCGGGAGTTCGAGGAGATGCTCCAGCACGACCCCAAAGCCACGCTCGACGCGGCCACCGTCTCGCCCAAGATCCGCGAGGTGTTCGATCGGGCCAAGAAGCTCCGGTCGCGGTGATCACCTGTCCCCGCTGCCAGGCGGCCTTCCCCGACGAAGCGCTGAATTATTGTGGACGCTGCGGGGCCGATCTACAGCGGCTCGGCTCCGCGGCGGCCCCTCCTCTGGTCGCTGAGGCCCGGCAGGCCGCGGGCGCCCCGGAGCCGGCGGCGGGCCGGGCGCGCGCGCCCGACGCCATGGTCGGCCGCGTCATCGGCGGTCGCTACCGCATCCTCGACCGGCTCGGCGCGGGCGGCATGGGCGTGGTCTATCAGGTCGAGCACGTGGCCATGGGCAAGATCGCGGCGCTCAAGATGCTGCACCCGGCCCTGGTCACCGACCGCGAGGTGGTCCGGCGCTTCCAGCGGGAGGCCCAGGCGGTGTCGCTCCTCACCCACCCGAACACGGTGCAGGTGTTCGATGCCGGCGAGTCCGAAGGCTCGCTGTACATGGTGATGGAGTATCTGCGCGGCGAGAACCTGGCGGCGCTCCTGCGGCGGAGCGGTCCTTTGCCCTGGTCGCGGGCGGCGGCGCTCTTCGTCCAGATCTGCGAGGCCCTGTCGGAGGCGCACGACAAGGGGATCGTGCACCGCGACCTCAAGCCCGAGAACATCCTGGTCGCCCCGACGCGGGACGGCCGCGACTTCGTCAAGGTGCTCGATTTCGGTCTGGCCACGCTGCGCCGCCGCGATGATCGGGGGGCGAGCACGGATGGGGTCGTGGTGGGGACCCCCTTCTACATGCCGCCCGAGCAGATCCGGGCCGAGGAGATCGACGCCCGCGCCGATGTCTATGCCCTCGGCGCGCTCATGCACCGCGTCCTCACGGGGGCCTATCCCTTCGACGGCAAGACCCCGCTCATGGTGCTCTCGCAGCACCTCTCGGCGCCGCTGCCGCTCTTGCGGGCGCATCTGCCGGACCGCGACTTCGACCCGCGGGTCGAGGAGATCGTGCAGCGCTGCATGGCCAAGGATCGCCAGGCGCGCTACCCGACGACCGACGCGGTGCGCGCCGCGATCGAGGCGGTGCGCGGCGCCGATGCCTCGCCCCTGCCCCGGCAGGCCGAGGGTCGCCCCCGGCTACGGACGCCGACGAGTATGGTCACCGGGGCGCCGGCCGCGGGCGGCGGCGCTCCTGCGGTGGCGGTGACGCCGGCCGAGGTGGCGCGACGCGAGGACTTTGACCAGTTCGAGCGCTCGCTGCGTCGCCGCCGCCTGCGCGGCCTGCTCATCCTGCCTCTGCTGGCCGGGATCGGCGTCATCCCCTGGCTCCTCTTCAGGACCCCTGGGACCCTGGGCCCGCTCGGCGAGGAGAAGGAGCCCAACAACACGGCCGCCACGGCCAACGCCATCGCCCTCGACACGCCCTTGCGCGGCCGCCTGGGGATGCGGATCGACCGCGAGCACTCGGATCGCGACTTCTACCACTTCACGCTCGCGCCCACGGCCGGGCCCTCGGTGCTGCGGGCCACGGTGAGCGGCCTCCCCAACATGGACCTGCACCTTGGGCTGTTCGACGCGACTGGCAAGCGGATCGCCGCGGCCAACGAGAACGGGATGGGCGGCGGCGAGGGCCTCCCCAACCAGCGGCTCAGCCCGGGCGAGCATTACATCGAGGTGCGCGAGGTCGCGGTCTCCGGGCGGCAGGCCACCGAGAATGTCTCGGACTGGTACACGCTCACCGTGAGCGTGCACCCGCTCGGCGCGGACGAGGAGAGCGAGCCCGATGATACGCCGGAGCAGGCGCTCTTCATCGGAGCCGGTCCTCCTGAGCAGAAAATGAAGGGGTATCTCGGCCGCGCCGGCGATCTCGATTTTTACCGTCCGCGCGGCGAGGGCGGCCGAGTGCTGAGCGGCATGGTGTCCGGCATTCCGGACGTGGACGTGCGCGTGGTCGTGCTGCCGCCCGAGGCCGTGGCAGGCGCCGAGAAGGATCTCGCCCAGCGCCGCGGTGCCCGGGTGTTCGATAAGGGTGGGCCGGGCGCGCCCGAGCACTTTGACAATGTGCCTTGGCCCAAGGGTGCGCCCGCACCCTACGTCGTCGTCGTGCGCAAGGAACCTGTAACTGTCGAGCCGACGGTACCGGAGGCCCCTCCTCCGCTGCCAGGTCTCGATACTCCCTATATCCTCACCGTGACCCAGCGGCCGGTGCCCTGACCGAAGCCCTGGGGCCCCCTGCCTCGCCGTGTTTAGTCATCAGCAGGTCTGCCTAGGCACGTGCAGGCCGATCCAAGCATCGCGTCCCCCACGGCCTCCTGGCTTCGCGAGTGCACGGCCCAGCGGCGGGGCCGCTGGGGCCTGCCCTGACCCTCTTCTCGCCCGCTCTTAGAGCAAACGGCAGGCCAATGCTCGAGCGCCTGCGATCCTGGTGCTCAACCAGGGGGTACGTGGCACTCAACCCCCCCGGTACCGTGATTCAACAGGGGGGTACGCGTGACTCAACAGGGGGGTACGCGTGACTCAACAGGGGGG
>DATAGU010000110.1:0-6365 GCA_036263495.1 Polyangia bacterium
GTGGAGGTCGTGGCCCCGGTGGGTGAGGAGGTCGTCGGGCTCGGGGGGCGTGTCCTCGGGTGGGGGCGGCGGTCTGGGGGGCTTTTCCAAGGTCTGACCCTCCTCGAGTCTCCTCGTGGCGCCGATACGCTTCGGGGGGGCTCCGCCCCATACCATCTCATCGCTGCGATGCCATCACCACCTTCCCACTGGAAGAATCGCGTCCGCAAGAACTCGCGGCGCGATCGCGGCAGCCGAGATCGACCTGTCAGATCCCGCCATCACGATCCGGACGCCGAGATCGACCTGTCAGGTCCTCACCACCGCGATCCGGACGCCGAGATGGCCCCATCCGATGCATCCACTCGTGATCCGGACGTCGAGATCGACCTGTGGAGATCCGGCCCCCCCGATCCGGACGTCGAGATGGCCCTGTCAGGTCCACCCGCCCCGATTCGACCGCCGAGATCGGTCCGTCATGCGCAGGATCTGTCGATCCCGAGGTCGAGATCGCTGTGTCAGGTGTTGCACTCGAATCCCGGCGGTCTCCGAGCGTCTTCGTCCGCTCATCGGCCACAGAGCGCTTGCTCCAGAAGCGCCTGGGCTGTAATATTCCGGCATGGCAACAATACAGACCTTCGGCATCGACGACACCCTCGCCACCCTGCGCAGCGAGTGGCTCTACACCCTGGCCCGGCTCCTCAAGAGCCCCCACACCGAGGCCTTCGTGCCCAAGTTTCGGGCCGTTGGCGCCATGCTCGATGCGGCCCTCAAGACCCAGACCGAGCTGGAGGACGCGAGCATCATCGCCGCGGCCGGCCGCGATGCGGCCGATGACGCGCTGGATCCGCTGGTCATGCAGATCATCAATGCGCTCCTCCTGGTCACCAAGAATAATCGCGACGATCCGCTCTTCGTCTCGTACACCGCCAACCAGACCCCGGCCGAGATCGTCCGTCCGGTGCTCGGGGCCGAGCTCACCACGGTCGCAGGGTGGGTCGAGCCGCTCAAGAAGGAGGACGACGCCATCCTGCAGACGCTGGGTGCGCAGCTCGAAGAGGCCGTGGCGGCCGGACAACGTGCCGAAAAAGAGGTGGCCGCGGCCGACAAGGCGCTCAGCGATTTTCGGCTCACCGGCGAACGGAAGAAGGCCGTCGATGCCTTGAACGCGGCCCGGGGGAGCCTGCTCGGCTCGCTCATCAAGTTCCAGCACGACAACCCGCAGCTGCGCCTACCCGCGGACTGGGCCACGGGGTTCTTCCGCCACACGACCAAGGGCGGGAAGTATGGAACCACGATGGCGCAGGCCGAGCAGATCCTGGCCAAGCTGTCGGAGCAGATGACGGCGGCCCAGGCGAACATGGCCGAGCTGAAACAGAAGGCCGCCGCCTATGAAGAGGCCAAGGCCAAGCGCGCCCAGGCGCGCCTCGATCTCGCCGCGGTGAAACAGGCCGAGAAGGAAAAGAAGAAGCAGGAGAAGGCCCTCAAGGCCGAGGCGGACAAGAAGCTCAAGAAGTAATCCGCCAGCGCCCGCCCGCATTCGCCCCACCGTTCCTCCCCCGCCCCGCTCCCGCACCCGCAGCCGCTCCCTGACGCAGCCCCCCGTGCCGTCTCGTCACGGGCGCCGCCGCGCCGACCGGGTTCGTCACAGCGCCGCATCGGAAAGGAGCGGTTGGGCCTTGCGGTGCAGAATGGTTTACGTGAAGATGCGGTATGGCTCAAAAGAACGGCAATGGCGTCCGGCATCCTCCCCGCGGCGGGATCGACGAGGAGCCGTCCAGGGCCTTGGCCGCTCCTGCGCCGATGTCTTTGGAGCGGGGCGCGCTCCTCTATACCGACCGCTACACCGAGATGCATGCCGCCTACCACCGGGATCTCGGTCGCGAGGTCGCCGTGCTGCGGCTCCGGCCCGAATACGCGCAGGACGAGGTGTTGCGCGAGCGCCTCCGGCGCGCGGCCGAGGTGCTCCGGCGGGTGCGGCATCCTTCCGTGATCCGTCTTCATGAATACGCTGCGGGGAGCGAGGCCGAAGGGCCCTGTCTCCTCCTCGAGCGCGTCCAGGGCCCGACCTTGGAGGCCTTTCGTAAAGACTGGGGGCCCCTCCCGGCGCCGCTCGTGCTGTCCCTCGGGCGCATCCTCGGCCGCGCGCTCAAGGCCGTGCACGACCATGGGGTCATCCATCGCGACATCCACCCCGGCCACGTCTTGCTCGATCAAGAGCGCAGGCGTCTCGTGCTGACGGGGTTTCTCTTCGCGCTCCCGGCCTTGACCGACGACGCGCAGGAGCTCACCCGCGATGGAGAGGCCGTAGGGACGCCTGGCTCCATGGCGCCCGAGCAGGCGCGCGGCGAGGGGGTGGACGAGCACGTGGACGTGTTCGCGCTCGGGATCCTCCTCTACGAGCTCCTCACGGGGCGCCGGCCCTTCGCCGGGGACACGCTCGAAGAGTACCTCACGAGCGTCGCGCGGCAGGATTACGTCTCGCCCGATGAGGTCGATGAGAGGGTGCCGCCCTGTCTCGTCGAGGTGATCGAGGGCTGGCTGCGGAGCGATCCCTGCGAGCGGCTGTCTCTCGACGAGGGGTTGCAGCTGCTCGAACGCGGTCTCGAAGAATATCTCTGCGACGATGCGGAGGTCGAGTTCGGCCAGTTCCTCCAGGACCCGGAGGCCTATCTCGATCGCTTGCCGGGCCGGATGGCGGCCGTATTCGTGCACATGGCGTTCGTGGCGGCGGAGGCGGGTCGCCGGAGAGACGCGGTCCGCGAGGTGGAGCAGGCGCTCCTGTGGCGTCCGAAGGATGCCCAGCTCGAGGGGCTCCTGCACGCGCTCGCGACGGCTCGCAAGGAGGAGCTCCCGGGGTTGCGGGCGGGTTTTGTGCCGCCGCGCGCCGAGGCTCCGGCGGCGGCGCTCGTGGTGCACCGAGCGAGCCGCTCGGCTCCGGGGGCCCAGGAGAGGCCACCGAAATCGGGAGGGCGGCGCTGGCATCGCGAGATGGCGGCGGCCCTCGCCGTGGTGCTGGCCACGGGCATCGTGGGGGGCGTTGCGTACGTGCGCCGACGGCCCGAGATGCTCGCGCAGAAGATCTTGGCCTCGGTGCAGGGCCCGATGCGCCCGGGGCCGGTGCAGTTCACTCATCGCCTGCTCTCCGAATACCGCAGCTATCCCGTCGACCCTGCGGGCCAGGCCTCACAGCCCCGGATGCGCCTCGATCTGGATGCCCTCGAGGACCTTCAGAAGACGGGCGATCTCCATGCCGCGTGCAGCGCCTGGGTGGCCGATGGCAGCCCGGGGACGCTCGAACGCGCGCAAGTCTGTCTCGATGAGCTCGCCCCCCGGACGGAGGAACGCGGGATCGTGAAGCTGGCGGTGACGCCCTCGTCCCATCCGGACGTGGACAGCGACCGCGCGGCGATCCTGCTCCTCCTCGGCAAGCCGGAGGAGGCCCTGTGGCTCATCGCGGGCGTGCTCGCGGCGCGTCCGGCGCACCAGGCGGCCGAGTGGAACCGGGCGCTGGCGTTCCAGGCGCTCGGGGCCACGGCCATGGCGGCGGCGGCGTTCGAGCGCATCGAGGGGGGCGGGATCCCGGGCTGGAGCGGGGAGGCGAGCGAGCGCAAGGTGGCGCTCCTGCGCGCCGATGGGGAGCGGCGCCGCGCGTATGAGGACCTGATGGCGAGGGGGCGGGCGATGGTGGCAGGGGGCGCGGTCCCGCTCGATCTGGTGCGGACCCTGTCTGGCTACCTGCGCTTCTTCCTCTACGACGCGGTACGGGCGGCGACGAGCGCCGAGCAGGTGCGGCGGCTCGAACCACTGGCCGAGGCGCTGGATCAGCACTACGGCGGGCACGTGCTCGGGAATTACGTGAGGCGGATCGCACAGGCGTCGTTCGACCGCCGGGCATCGCTCGCGGAGACCTATCGCCGGCTCGCGGCGGATTACAACGCGCTCGGCGCCGCGGGCGAGGAGGCGTACCTGGCCCGGCTACGCGCGGCGGGCACCGAGGATCTCTTGCTCGGAGCGCTGATCCTCACGGGGCGGGTGCGTGATCATCTGGAGGAATACCGGGAGCTCGCCGGGAGGAGCGGCGACTCCTGGTTCCTCCTCATCGCCGAGAACGAGCAGGCCAACGCCGAGATGGCGCGTGGCGAGTACTCCGAGGCCGAGGCGCGTTTGCGGGGGGTCCTCGTGGCGAGCGAGCGAGACCGGCTGTCGTATCGCTACCTCAGGGCCGAGTTCTCCCTCGTGCGCCTCTACATCGCGCGGCTCTCACTCGCCGCGGCGGAGGCGCACGCCAAGACGGGTCTCGCGCTGGCACGCAAGCTGGGCGACTGGGCGGCCGAGACCGATTTCCTCGGCGAACTCTTCGAGATCGCCCAGTTCCGCAACGCCCGGCCGCTCGCCGCGGCCTACCTCGAAGAGACCGGGCGGCGGGAGCCGGAGAACTGCCGTCGCCAGCGCTTCGTGCACGAAGCGCGCGCCCTGATGCACCTGTTCGACTTGCGCTTCGAGGAGGCCCGCCGCGAGATCGAGGCGGCGCCGCTGTGTGGGGAACCGCGGACCCTGACTTCGCTCTACGTGCGCGCCGATCTCGACCGCGTGGGGATACCGGTGGAGGCGCCGGCCCAGCTGCGAGAGGAGCTGGCCGTGCTCCGCCAGAGACACCTGAAGCCAGGCGATCAGGCCTTCATCGAGTACGTCGAAGGGATGCTCCTTACGAAGCATGATCCCGGGGAGGGTCGCCAGCACTTGCAGAAGGCCATCGCCCTCACGAAGGAGATGCCCTCGCTCGACGCCAAGGCGCTGGAAGCGCGCATCCACGCCTCTGAGGAACTCAGCCTCGCCGCCGGCAAGGCCGGCAATGCGACCGGGGCTCTCCTGCCGCTCGCGGAGGTGGCAGGGATCTCCCTGCCGGCCCAGTGTGTGCTCGGGGCCGTGGCTTATGGCGAGCGTTCGCTCGTGGTCCTGCGCGACAGTGCCGGCGCCTCGCACCTCCGTTACGAGGGCCATCGCATGAGCCCCAATATCGATATCAAGGAATTGGTTCCGTCCGATTTCAAGTCGGCGCTCTCGAGCTGCGATCGGATCGACGTGCTGGCCTCGCCCGTGCTCCGTGGCCGGGCCGAACTCCTCCCCGGGACCTATCATTGGGCCACCCGTACGCAGCACACGGCGCCCCCGATCCCCGCGCAATGCAAGGACCATCAGCTGGAGGTCCGGGATGCCAACCCGCCTTCGGACCTGCGACTGCCCCGGTTCTCCACCGGCAGCAGCGAGCTCCCATCGAACTCGGACCGCACGGTCCTGTCGGGTGACGAGGCCACGCCCGAGGCGGTGCTGGCGGCCATGCCGCGGGCCACGGCGATCCTGGTCGCCGCGCAGGCGTTCGCCACCGACGGCGCGGCCTCGCTGCTCCTGTCCCCCGGGAAGGAGAAGCACACGCTCGACATGGATGACCTGCAGCGGGGCGAGTTGCCGTGTGCACCGCTGGTGGCGCTGATCCTGACCCCTGCCGAGGGGACGATGCTGGCGCCGCAGGAGCCCAGACACCAGGCAGAGATCCTGCTTCAGCGCGGGGCGCGAGCGTTGTTCAGTGTGAGGGGGCCGGTTCCAGGCTCCGAGTATCACCAGTTCTTTGGTATGCTGTTCGGGCAGATACAGGCGGGCGTGCC
Source organism: Polyangia bacterium (assembly GCA_036263495.1). GTDB lineage: Bacteria > Myxococcota_A > Polyangia > Palsa-1104 > SHYY01 > DATAGU01. Next base: position 5,646 of record DATAGU010000110.1, read on the forward strand.
CGCGGCCAAGGCGCTACGGGATACGAGGACGAGGTGGGGGATGGATAACCCCCAGAGCTTATGGATCGACGGCATCGTCCTCTTTGAATGAGGCCCAGTGGGCATCACCCCATCATCCACTAGCCAGGACAGGAGGCTCCGATGACGCAGCACAAGAGAAAGGATCGAGCAGGAGAGGCCCAGGCCAGTACGCCGAAGGGGTCGAAGGAGAAGGCGTGGGGCCGGAGGCTGCCGCCTGCTCTCCTGAGCGGCGTCATCGGGGGGGATGGTGGCGTGCAGGATGCCGCCAATATTCCTCCCGAGACGCCGCCGTCCGTCCCCAGGGGATGAGCCTTGCAGCACCCCCCGGATCCCGTATAGATGTCACACACATGTTTCACTCAGAGATCTCCTGGACCTCTATGATGCTTTGACGACCGGCAGAGGTGGGCAGCGGTAGGGCCGTGCCGCTACCCCCCCCCAGCTGCACGACCCCATCGCTGTCCTCCTCTGCCGGTCGTCGCCTCCCTGGATGTTCCTCAACACCACTCCACACATGCCGCCTCGCACACGCCCAGTACTGTCTTGCGGGGCGCTGTACTAAGTTCGCCGCATGGCCCAGGCCGCTCCCGTCGCCTCGCTCGACTCCCCGGCACCTTCCACCACTTCCGCCGCGCCCGCGGCCAAACGCTGGCACGAGCGCTTCGTCCTCTTCTACACCCCGGTCTGGATCGCCGCGGT
>DATAGU010000111.1:0-17870 GCA_036263495.1 Polyangia bacterium
ATGTCCAAGACGGCCTCCAGGGCGTGCGAGGTGGCGCTCTGAGCGTGCGAGGTGGCGCTCTGAGCGTGCGAGGTGGCGCCCGGAGCGTGCGAGGTGGCGCTCTGAGCGTGCGAGGTGGCGCCCGGAGCGTACGCGCGGGCCTGATCAGCTCCTCAGTTGTTGCTCCTCCCACTTCAAGCTTGTGCCTTCCTCTTTCTCTATGACGTGCTCGGCTCGAGCCATGCCCCTTGCCATCGTGGGCGGCGGCTGATACTGAACATTCGTGCTGCCAACGACCTTCCATCCCGTGGTTGCCGATTGGTTCCGCCGCCGCTTTGGCGCGCCCACCGAGGCTCAGATCGCCGGCTGGCCGGCCATCGCCGCGGGCCGGGACACGCTCATCGCCGCGCCCACGGGCTCGGGCAAGACGTTGGCCGCGTTCCTCTGGTGCCTCGACCGCCTGCTCCGGCGCGCCATCGACGGCACCCTTACGGACGAGACCGAGGTCGTCTACGTCTCGCCGCTCAAGGCGCTGTCGCACGACGTGGAGAAGAACCTGGCCGAGCCGCTGCGTGAGCTCGAGGACGAGTGCGCGGCCCGGCTGCTCGGCCTGCCGCGGCTGCGAGTGGCGGTGCGCACGGGCGATACGCCCATGAGCGAGCGGCAAAAGGCCGTGCGCCGGCCGCCCCACATCCTCATCACCACGCCCGAGTCGCTCTACATCCTCCTCACCGCCACCCGCTCGCGCGCCGCGCTCAGCAAGGTGAAGACCGTGATCGTGGACGAGATCCATGCCCTGGCCGGCAACAAGCGCGGCGCCCACCTGGCGCTCTCGCTCGAGCGGCTCGAGGCGCTCGCCGAGCAGCGGCCCGTGCGCGTGGGCCTCTCGGCCACCCAGCGCCCGCTCGAGGAGGTGGCGCGGTTCCTGGTCGGCACCGAGCGCGCGAACCTCGCTGCCGGCACGGAGGCGGAGCCGGCGCCACCGGTGTGCACGATCGTGGACGTCACCCGGCCGCGCGCGCTCGATCTCGCGGTGGAGACCCCGGTCGGCCACCTGCTGAGCGCCGTGGCCACCCACGAGATGTGGGACGCGGTCTACGATCGCGTGGCCGAGCTCGCGCGCGAGCACCGCACCACGCTGGTCTTCGCCAACACGCGGCGGCTGGTCGAGCGGGTGGCGCACGCCCTCGGGCAGCGGCTCGGCGAGGATCAGGTGGCGGCGCACCACGGGAGCCTGGCGCGGCTCAAGCGCCACGAGGCCGAGCAGAAGCTCAAGGCGGGCGAGATCAAGCTCGTGGTGGCCACGGCCTCGCTCGAGCTCGGCCTCGACATCGGCGCGGTGGAGCTGGTGGTGCAGCTCGGCTCGCCGCGCGGCCTGTCGGTGCTGGTGCAGCGCATCGGACGCTCCGGGCACTGGCTCGGCGGCACGCCCAAGGGCCGGCTGTTCGCCATGACGCGGGATGAGGTGGTCGAGTGCGCCGCGCTCGTGCGCGCGGTGAAGGCGGGCCAGCTCGACACCGTGACCGTGCGCCGCTATCCGCTCGACGTGCTCGCGCAGCAGCTCGTGGCCGAGTGCGCGGCCGCGGACTGGGACCTCGATGCCCTGTATCAGATGGTGCGGCGGGCCTGGCCCTATGCGCGGCTCGAGCGCAACGAGTTCGACCAGGTGGTGGACATGCTCTCGCGCGGCTTTGCCCCCACCAAGCGCAGCCGCAACGCGAGCGGCGCCCATCTTCATTTAGATGCGGTCAATCGCCGCGTGCGCGGCCGGCGCGGCGCGCGCCTCGCGGCCATCACCTCGGGCGGCGCCATCCCCGACAACGCCGACTTCACCGTGGTCGCCGACCCCGAGGGCATCCGCGTGGGCACCGTCTCCGAGGACTTCGCCGTGGAGAGCATGCGCGGCGACATCTTCCTCCTCGGCAACACCTCGTGGCGCATCCGCCGGGTCGAGGCCGGCACGGTGCGGGTGGAGGACGCGCAGGGGGCGCCGCCCACCATCCCGTTCTGGGTCGGCGAGGCGCCGGGGCGGACCTTCGAGGCCTCGGCCGCGGTGTCGGCGCTGCGGCGCGACATCGAGGCCCGGCTCGGCGATCCCCAGGCCGCGACGGCGTGGCTCGGGCGCGAGTGCAACCTCGGCGCCGAGGGCGCGCAGCAGGCCGTGGCGTATCTTGCGGCCGGGCAGGCCGCGCTCAGCGTGGTGCCGAGCATGGAGACGCTCGTGGCCGAGCGCTTCTTCGACGAGGCGGGCGGCATGCAGCTCATCGTGCACGCCCCCTTTGGCTCGCGCATCAACCGCGCCTGGGGCCTGGCCCTGCGCAAGCGCTTCTGCCGCAGCTTCAACTTCGAGCTGCAGGCCGCGGCCACGGACGACGGCATCGTCATCTCGCTCGGGCCGCACCACAGCTTCCCGCTCGACACGGTGTTCCGCTTCGTGACCCGGGCCACGGCCGAGTACGTGCTCACCCAGGCGCTGCTCGGCGCGCCCATCTTCCCGACGCGCTGGCGCTGGACCGTGACGCGGGCGCTCGCGCTCCTGCGCTTCTCCGGGGGCCGGCGCGTGCCGCCCAACATCCAGCGCATGCGCTCCGAGGATCTGTTGGCGGCGGTGTTCCCGGACCTGGCGGCGTGTCCCGAGAACCTCGAGGGCGGGCCGATCGAGCTGCCGGATCACCCGCTCGTGAACGAGACCGTGCGCGACTGCCTGGCCGAGCCGCTGGATCTCGAGGGGCTCGAGGCGCTGCTCGGGCGCATGGAGCAGGGCGAGATCCGGCTCCTCGCGCGCGACGTGGCCGCGCCCTCGCCCTTCGCCGAGGCGCTGCTCAACACCATGCCCTACACCTTCCTCGACGACGCGCCGCTCGAGGAGCGGCGCACGCGGGCGGTGATGACGCGCCGGCCCGGGGCGGACGCGCGCGATCTCGGGGCGCTCGACGCGGCGGCGATCGCGCAGGCGGTGGCGGACGCGCGGCCGCCGCTCCGCGACGCCGACGAGCTGCACGACGCGCTCCTCAGCCTCGTGCTCCTGCCGGTGAACGAGGTGGCGGAGGCGGGGGCGGCGGACCGGGTGCGACGGCTCTACGAGGAGCTCGAACGGACGCACCGCGCCGGGACGCTGCGCGTGGGCGCGAGCGAGTTCTGGGTGGCGGCGGAGCGGCTGCGGGTGGTGCAGGCGGCCTTCCCAGGGCCCAGCCCGGAGCCGGGGATCGAGCCCAGGATCGAGCCCAGGATAGAGATCGTACCGGCGCTCGTCGTGCCGCCGTCCATCGTCCCCACGGCGGACGAGGAGAGCGCGGAGGCGGCGCACACGGCCATCCTGCGCGGGTGGATGGAGGTCGCCGGCCCGGTGACGGTGGAGGGGCTGGCCCGTCGCCTGGCGCTGACCCCGGCCGAGGTGGCGGCGGGGTTCGGGGCGCTCGAGGCGCAGGGGCAGATCCTGCGTGGGCACTTCACGCCGGGGACGACCGAGCTCGAGTGGTGCGACCGGCGGCTCCTCGCGCGCATCCACCAGCTCACGCTTGGCCGGCTGCGGCAGGAGATCGCGCCCGTGGCGCCGGCCGACTTCATGCGGTTCCTGTTCCGCTGGCAGCACGTCCAGCCCGGCACCCAGCTCCAGGCCACGGCCGGGCTCAAGGAGATCCTGGCGCAGCTCCAGGGGTTCGAGCTGGCGTCGGCGGCCTGGGAGCGTGAGGTGCTGCCGCGGCGCGTGGGCCGGTATCAGTCGGACTGGCTCGACGAGCTGTGCTGGCGCGGCGAGGTGGCCTGGGGGCGGCTCGGCGCCCGCCTGGCGCTCGAATCCGAGGAGACCTCGGGAGGCGATGGACGTAGCGATGGAGGAGGCGAGGGGCGGGCGCGGCGCACGCCCGGCGCCACCCGCGCGACGCCGGTGGGCCTGTACCGGCGCGCCGACCTGCCGGTGTGGCTCGACACCCGCCTCGGGGAGGAGCTGCCGGCGCTGCACCACGCCGCGACCGAGGTGCTTCATTATCTCCGCCATCGCGGCGCCTCGTTCTTCCAGGACCTCACGCGCGGCTGCCGCCGGCTGCCCACCGAGGTGGCGACGGCGCTCGGCGAGCTGGTCGCGGCCGGCCTGGTGACGGGCGACAGCTTCGCGGCGCTGCGCTCGCTGTTCGGCCAGAGCGGCGAGCGGGGCCCGCGCATGCGGCGGTTCCGTCCCGGCGACGAGGCGCGGCGTCACTCCACGGGCCGCTGGTCGCTCCTCGGCACGGACGAGGAGATGCTCTCGCCCGAAGCCGTGACCGAGGCGCGGGCGCGGCAGCTCCTGCGGCGCTACGGCGTGGTGTTCCGCGACCTCCTCGTGCGCGAGGGCCGGGTGCGCTGGGGCGAGCTCCTGCCCATCTACCGGCGCATGGAGGCGCGCGGCGAGGTGCGCGGCGGGCGCTTCGTGGCCTCGTTCATCGGCGAGCAGTTCGCGCTGCCCGAGGCGGTGGAGGCGTTGCGCGAGGTGCGGCGCACCGGCGCGGCGGAGGGGGGGACGGCGGAGGGGGAGGCGAACAACGAGGCGAAGGCGCAGGGAGGGTCGCGGAGCACCGAGCTGGTGGCGGTCGCGGCCACCGACCCGCTCAACCTGGTGGGGATCATCACGCCGGGCCCGCGGGTGCCGGCGGTGATGGGGAACCTCATCCTCTATCGCGGCGGCGTGCCCATCGCCTCGCGCGAAGGGGGCGAGCTGGTCAACCGCACCGGGCTGGCCGGCGAGGAGCTGCTCCGCGCCGAGCGCCTGCTCGACCCGGGGACGCGGGCCCTCACGGCGTAGGTGCGATGAAAAACTCCCGCAGATGTAGCGGGACACCGGTGTAGGCTACACTCCGACGCCATGGCGGTCGAACCGCGCCAGATCTTCGTCCTCTCCGACGCCACCGGCGAGACCGCCGAGAAGGTGCTGCGGGCAGCGCTGCTGCAGTTCAACATGCCGGTCGAGCTGCGCCTGTTCGCCCGCGTGCGGCTCGAGGAGGAGATGCGCCGTATCATCCAGCGCGCGCACGAGCGCCAGGCGCTGGTGGTGTTCACCGTGGTGTCGCAGTCGCACCGCGAGCTCCTGCGCCGGCTCTGCGACGAGGCCAACGTCGACGCCGTGGACCTCATCGGCAGCCTGATGGGGAAGCTGTCGGTCTTCCTCGGCGCCTCGCCGCGCGGCGTGCCCGGCCTCCTGCACACCATCGGCGACGAGTACTTCCGCCGCATCGAGGCGGTGGAGTTCACGGTCAAGAACGACGACGGTCGCGAGCCGCGCAACCTGCCCAAGGCCGACATCGTGCTCGTGGGCGTGTCGCGCACGTCGAAGACGCCGCTGTCCACGTTCCTCGCGCAGAAGGGCTACAAGGTGGCCAACGTGCCGCTCGTCCTCGACATCCCGCCGCCCGAGGAGCTGTTCCAGATCGATCAGGAGAAGGTCTTTGGCCTGACGCTCAAGGTGGACGAGCTCCTGCGCATCCGTCAGGTGCGGCTCAAGCACCTCGGCATGCCGGGCGACGCCACCTACGCGCAGCGCGACCACATCATGCGCGAGATCGCCTATGCGCAGTCGATCTTCCGGCAGCGGCCGGAGTGGCCGATCATCGACGTGACGGGCAAGGCCATCGAGGAGACCGCGGCCGACATCCTGCGCATCAAGAAGGACCGCGACAACCGCCGCGCCGAGGCGGGCGGCGCCTTGAAGTAGGATCAGCGCAGCGGGGCGGCCAGGGCGCGGAGGAGATCGGCCGGGGCCTGGTCCCTGTCCCTGTCCCTGTCCCTGTCCCTGTCCCTGTCGATGATGAGGCCGTGGCTCGGCACGAGGCGGGTGAGGTGGGGGAGCGCCGCCAGCTCCTCCATGGCCCGGCGCAAGGCGCCGCGGTCGGCGACGGCGCGCTTGAGCCAGAGCGGGCCGATGCGCGGGCTGCCGGTGATGCCGAAGAGGCGCCAGACCAGGCCCCAGAAGCCGGGCTCGTGGGGCATGTTGAGGATGAGGTCGCAGAGGAGGAGGCTCACGCGCTGGGCATCGGTGCTGGTCACGGCGAGGACCCCGTCGCCGGCCTTGGTGCCGGCGAGGGCGATGAATCGGACCGCGGGGTCGGGCGGCAGCGCGTCGAGGGAGCCGTCGAGCTCGACGCGCTGGCGGATCTCGGCCACGTTCCCGGCCGGGCCATAGGTGGCGAGGCCGAGCCGGGCGCGCATGGCGTGCGCGTCGATGCAGTGGTAGGGGCTCGGGACGACCAGGATCGCCGGGCGGCCGAGGGCGTGCAGCGCCTGCAGCCCGGCCTCGTCGAGCGGGATGGCGTTGTGGAGGAGGAGTGTGCCGTCGGAGCGGCGGACGATGTGCATGCTGCGGAGGAAGCTCTTGCCCGGCACGCCGGGGACCGCCCCCGACACCCACCACAGGTTGTCGTCGATGCGCTGGATCGGGCCGTGATGCGTCACGATCCAGGGGCGCGGCGGCTTTGCCATGAGAGTCCTTCTTTTTCCGTCTTATCGAAACATGCATCCTGCACACGGGCCGGTCCGTATCCAAGCGCAGATTCTGTTATCTTCTAGAGCGCCGTTCACACGCATGGATCCGCGCAGGCCCTCCAGGCCTTCGCTCAGCGCAGGCTTCACCCCCACGGGGTCCACCGAGGCGCGTGACGGCGAGACGAGCTTGGCTTGACGCGGGGGGGACCCGAGATGTTCCAACTTCACTTCCCGACGCTGGCTTTCATCATCACGCTCCTGCTCGTGTTCCTGGCGATCCTCACGGCGGGGACCTGGAGGGCGTATCGTCACTTCGCCGGCTATGACGCCTGGGTCCTGGGCGATGCCACGCTCGCGGCCGGCATCCTCCTCAACAGTTTCCCCGGTCTCCCGATCTTCCTCTCCAAGATCATGGGGAACGCGCTGCTCTTGTGTAGCATCGAGCTGCGTCACCACGGCTCCCTCCGTTTCTTCGGCGTCCGCCGCCCGGGTCGTCTGCACGACCTCGTGTACGTCGTCACCTGGCTCCTGATCGCCTGGTTCCTCTATTGGCCTCCCGCCTGGGTTCCCATGGAGCCCAAGAGCGTCCGCATCTGCGCCTTCTCCGCCTGCTATGCGTACGTCTGTCTGCGCATCGCCTATGTCACGATGCGCCGGGCGGCGCCGAACCTGCGCGCGAGCGCCTGGTACATGATCGCCCCGATCGGGCTGACGGGCCTGGTGGGCATCGCTCGCATCGTCTTCACGGTCCTGTCTTCCATCGGGGTGCACGTCGTCGCAGCGGACCACCGCGAGGCCTGGCTCTTCATCTTGCTCGGCATGCTCTCGGTCACGTGGACGCTCGGCTTCCTCCATCTGGTCGGCCGTCGCGCCGTGCTCGAACGCGAGGAGGCGATGGTGAGGCACCGGCGGAGCGAGCGGCGGTTCAGGCGCTTCCTCGATGAGTCGCCGACCGAGATCGCCGTGATCGGCCCGGGGGGACGCTTCGAGTTCCTCAACCGCAAATTCATCGAGACCATCGGCTACACGATCGCGGAGATGCCGGACCTCGACCACTGGTGGGTCCGGGTCGCGTCGGATCCGAGGGCGCGGCTCAAGGCCATGCGCATCTGGGAGCAGGCGGTCGAAGGGGCGAGCATCGACAATGAGATCAGCGAACCGAACGTGATCGCGCCCGGCGAGATCGAGATCCTCTGCCGCGACCGGCGCGCGCGCATCTACGAGGTGCAGGGGCGGCTCGTCAACGGCAAGACGCTCGTGCAGCTCAACGACATCACGCTCCGGAAGGAGACGGAGGCGTCGCTGCAGCAGGCCCGGAAGGCGGCGCAGCAAGCGGCCGAGCTCAAGAGCCGCTTCATCGCCAACATCTCCCACGAGATCCGCACCCCGATGAACGCCCTCATCGGCCTGAGTCGGCTCGGGCAGCTCGAGGAGCGGGAGCCGAGGCTGCGTCGCTACTTCGACGAGATCCACGACACGAGCCTGCACCTGCTCGGTATCGTCGAGGACGTCCTCGACTTCTCCAAGATCGAGTCCGGCCGATTAACCATCGAGTCGGTGCCGTTCCGGCTGGTCGGCGTGGTCGAGCGCATCCTTGGGCTCCTGGGCCGCAAGGCCGAGGAGAAGGGCCTCGCGTTGCGCGTCCTGGCGGGCAAGGACGTGCCCCCGTGGCTCTGCGGGGACCCGGTGCGCATCTCACAGATCCTCATCAACCTGATCGGCAACGCCATCAAGTTCACCGAGCAGGGCGAGGTGGAGGTGATGCTCGGTGTCTCGAGCCGCGAGGGCGACCGCCTGCGGCTCAGCGCCACCGTGCGCGACACGGGCGTCGGGATCGCCGAGGAGCAGCAGCGCCGGCTGTTCATCCCCTTCGTGCAGGCCGACAGCTCCACGACCCGCCTCTACGGCGGTACGGGGCTCGGTCTGGTCATCTGCCGGGAGCTCGTACAAGCGATGGAGGGTGAGCTCCTCGTCACGAGCGAACCTGGGCAGGGCAGCATCTTCGCCTTCACCATCCGACTCGGCGTGCCGGATGCGCAGGCGCAGGACGCGGCCGAGCGGGCCATGAACAAGGTCCAGGTGCCATCGCTCGAGGGCCGGCGCGTCCTCCTGGTGGAGGACAACCGCATCAACCAGATGGTGGCTCGCGGTCTCCTGCAGCACGCCGGCATCCAGGTCACGATCGCCAACCAGGGCCGCGAAGCGATGGACCTCCTCGATGCGGGCGAGAGCTTCGACCTGGTGCTGATGGACCTGCATATGCCCGTGATGGATGGCCTCGCGACCACCCGGGCCATCCGGAGCCGCGCGGCGCTGCGGACGTTGCCGATCGTCGCCATGACCGCCGATGCCCTGGTGCAGGAGCGGCAGCGCTGCTTCGACGCCGGAATGAACGATTACGTGACCAAACCGGTGCGTCTCGAGGTCCTGCTGTCGGTCCTGGCCCGCTGGATGGGGGCTCGGCCCCGGAGCACGAGCACCGCGCCGACGGCAGAAGCGTACATTGCGCCGGCCCCCGGGGGCCGGCTGGCCGTGCTCACGAACACGCCCGGCTTCGACGTGGACCAAGCCGTGTCCTCGCTCGGCAGCGAGAAGTTGTACCTGCGCGTGATCGACGAGTTCCGCCAGTGGAGCGCGAAGGACGGCGAGAAGCTCCGCGCCGCGCTGGAATCCGGCGACGAGGCCACGGCCCATCGCCTCGCCCACTCCCTCAAGAGCGCAGCGGCCTCGGTCGGCGCGATGGAGCTGAGCCGGGCGGCCGGGGCGCTCGAGGAGGCCATGACGAGCGGGCGCCGGGCCGATTACGCGCTGCTGGCGGCAGCGATCGAGGTGAAGCTCGGCTCCGTCGTGGATGTGCTGGCTCGCTCCCTCGGATGAGGGCGGGGGATCTTGCCGCTGTCTCGCGTCGTGGGCGAGCCGGCGGGATCAGTGCTGGCTCGAGGCGAGGGCGTGGGCGTCCTCGCCGGTGAGGACGACGAAGGACTCCTTGTCGTCGTCCCAGCCGTAGAGCTGGCCCCGCCGGATGTCGAAGAACCAGGCGTGCAGCTGGATCTCGCCGCTGGCCAGCTTCTCGCGCACGATCGGATAGGTGGCGATGTGTTCGAGCTGCCGCAGGGCGTTGAACCGGGCCGCGTCCTCGGGGGTGGGACGGCCGAGGAGCCGCACCGAGCGGGCGTGCGCGAGCCACTTGTCCACGCTCGGTAGGCCGGTGGGCTCGCCGGCGATGATGGCCTTCATGGCGCCGCAGCCCGAGTGGCCGCAGACGATGATCTCCTTGATGCCGAGCACGGACACCGCGTACTCGAGCGCCGCGCCCTCGGCCGGCAGCTGGTCGGAGTTGAAGGGCGGGATGATGTTGCCCACGTTCCGCACCACGAACAGCTCCCCGGGATCGGTCGAGGTGATGAGGTTCGGGACCAGGCGGCTGTCGGAGCAGGTGATGAACAGGGTGTGCGGGGTCTGGCCCTCGGCCAGGGTCTCGAACAGCTTGCCGTAATGCTTCATGTCCGCGCGGAAGCGCTCGATGCCGCGCACGAGGCGATCGATGGGCCGGGCGGGCTCGGCCGTGCTGCCGGCGTCGAGCAGGCGGTGCACTTCGCTCTCGTGCCGCGCGAGCCGCGCGATGACGTGGCCGTCGGGATCGCTGCCGCGCAGGATGGGTTCGAGGGAGGGCTGGAGGCCGAGGAGGGCCACGCGGGTGCCGCGGCCGCTGAGCTGGTCGACGAGCTCGGCCAGCATCTCGGCGCCGGCGATGTCGAGCAGGGTGACGCGGGTGAGGTCGATGATGAGCTCGGAGGGCGGGACCTCCTCGGCCAGGGAGTTGCGCAGGGGATCGAGCGAGCGCGTGGACAGGAAGGTGAGCGGGCCCTGGAGCGAGAGGCGCAGGTGCTGGCCGCCGCGACGCAGCGTGACCTGCAGCTGGCCGAGGCGGGCGGCGGCGATGAGGAAGGCGGCGATGAGGCCCACCTGCAAGCCGGCCAGAAGGTCGCCGAGCACGAGCACGAGGAACGTGATGACGTAGACCGCTCCTTCGGAGCGCGAGCGCTGCCAGAGCTGGCTGATCTCACTGGGGTTCAACTTCTTGGCCGCGACGAGGAGCAGGATGCCGGCCAGGGAGGCGAGCGGCACGCGGGCGAGGAGCGGGCCGAGGAGGAGCGCGAGTCCCAGCACGGCCAGCGACTGGATCACCGCGGCCCGGCGGGTCGCGGCGCCGGCCTTGACGTTGAGGACCGAGCGCGCGTTCACCATCATGACGGGGATGGAGCCGAAGAACGGCACGAGCAGGTTGGCCAGACCTTGCCCGACGAGCTCCTGATCGAGCCGATCCTCGGTCCGGCCGGTCATCTTTCCGAGCGTCGTGGTGACGCGCCGCACCTCGAGCGACGCGAGGGCGAAGAGCATGAGGGTGCTGGCGAAGAGCGAGCGGATCGCCGTGAGGGAGAGGTCGGGGAGGTGAGGCGTCGGGAACGTGTGTGAGATGTCACCGAGGATCGGGAGCGTGGCGGGCAAGAAGAACGTGCCCACCGCGGCCAGGAGCGTCGCCACGAGCGGCGCGGGAACGCGCGGGAGCCAGCGTGGCAGGAGGACACACAGGGCGATGGTGCCGAGCCCCACCGCGAGCGCGGCCGGGTCCGTGCCGGCGATCTCGTCGCTGAGGTGCGACAGGACGTAGAGCACGTGCGACTGGTCCGGGGGCGGCAGCCCGAGCAGGCGCGGCATCTGGCCAATGAGCACGCAGACGGCGATGCCGGAGGAGAAACCGCCCACCACCGCCTGGGGCACGAGGTGGAGCAGCCGGCCGAGGCCGGTCAGGCCGAGGACGATCTGGAGGATGCCGCATCCGAGCCCGATCACGAGGAGCCCCTGCAGGCCGTGTTGCTCGACGACCGCGGCGAGCAACACGACGAGGCCGGCGGCAGGTCCGGTGATGGCGAGCGCCGGGCCGCCGAAGAGGGCGGCCATCAGGCCGGCGAGGCCGGCGCTCACGAGGCCGAGGGAGGGGGCCACGCCCGAGGCGATGGCGATGGCCAGGGAGAAGGGCAAGGCGGCCGCGGCCACGCTGAGGCCGGCGATGACGTCGTCGCGGAGGTGGCCGCGCTGAAACAGCTGCCGCCACTCGCCGAGCAAGCCGGAGAGGACGAATTCGAGTCGGCGGCCGGCGGTACCGGAGAGCCGGGCGAGCGGGGCGGGATCCGAGGCGGACATACCTACAGCTTGCCGCAGGAGGGTCTGGTAATGAAGGTGCTCGGGGCGGATTTTGGAGGGGCTGCCGCGCCGCGCCGCGCTCAGAGAAGCCCTGGCACGCGCTGCGGCGCACGTTCGCGGCGCACGCCGTCATGAGCGGGATCCCCCTCTACACCGTCAAGGAGCTGCTGGGGCATGTGTCCATCGAGAGGACCGAGCGATATGCCACCTTGCCGCCTTGCCCCGGAGCCCGGCGGCCCGCGCGAGCAGGTTCAATCGATCCCCGCTCAGGGCAGCGGCGTCCGCAAGCCAGCGATGGCGATGCGACGTCGATCACCTGGGACTCGCTCCCATCTGGAGCGGGGGACGGGATGGCCGCGTGCCAACTCACAACCAGGCCGATGAGGGCGTGCATTTCATCGGCTGGGGTGCAGCTCGAAGGCTGGACGGCGAGGCTTCGGGGTTGCTCCGAACAGCTCGAAGGCTGGACGGCCGGGCTTCAGGAGTGTGGGTTTGTGAGCCGCTCCCGACTCCGCTATGGAGGGGGACATGGATTCCACCCTCCCTGGCGCCAGTGCAGGCCCCCCCGGCTCCGAGCCGCGGCGCGAGTATGTGTCGCGCCAGGCGGCTCGGCAGGCCGAGGTGGCGCGTCTTGACCAGCAGGATCGATGGATCGCCAACGCCCGCCTGCTCGTGGTGGCTGCAGGGGGGCTGCTGTACTGGCTCCTCCCCGGCCGCCCGCCCGCGCTCGCCGCGGCCGCCGCGGCCGCGCTCGTGTTCCTCGGGCTCATGATCGCGCATGACCGCGTGCTCGTCGCCCGCCGCCGGGTGGCGCGGGCCGTCGCCTGGTACACGGCTGGGCTCGCACGCATCGATGGGACCTGGGCCGAGGGGGCCGGCGGGGGCGACACGGGGGAGCGCTTCGCCGATGCCGCCCACCCCTATGCGCAGGATCTCGACCTCTTTGGGAAGGGTTCGCTGTTCGAGCTGCTGTGCACGGCCCGCACGGCCGCGGGTCGCCAGACCCTGGCGCGCTGGCTGCTCGCGCCCGCTCCGCCCGCCGAGGTGCGAGCACGGCAGGAGGCGGTGCGCGAGCTGCGCGGCCGGCTCGATCATCGCGAACAGCTGGCCCTGCTCGCCGAGGAGGTGAGCGCGGCCGTCGAGCCTGGACCGCTCGTGGCCTGGGCAGGGCGACCCCCCGAGCTGCCCTCACCGCTCGTGCGCCTGCTGGTCCTCGGGCTCGGGCTGTCGACCCTGGCGGCGCTCGTGGCCTGGGGGGCGGCCTCGGGGGTGGGCCCGCTTCCATTCCTCGTGCTGGTGATCGCGGTGCTCCTCGTGCAGCGGCATTTCCAGGCGTCGGCGCGCCGCATCACGGGGCCGGTCGATCGCCTCTCCGAGGAGCTCGCCGTGCTCGCGCGCATCCTGCTCCGCCTCGAGCGGGATGACTTCGCGAGCCCCCGGCTGCGCGAGCTGCAGGCCGCCCTCGGCTGCGGAGGCGCGCCCAGCGCCGGCCCCGATGCCCCTTCCCCTGCCCTTAGCAATGACACGATGTCCGCGTCGGCCGCCATCGCCGCGCTCGGCCGCCGGGTCCATGCCCTCGACACCGGCCGCAACCAGCTGCTCGCCCCCCTCACCTTCCTCGCCTTGTGGACCCCGCAGCTCGCCTGGGTCATCGAGGCGTGGCGCGTGCGCCACGGGGCCGGCGCGGCCCGCTGGCTGGGCGCGGTCGGCGAGTACGAGGCCCTCGATGCCCTCGCCGCCTACGCCTACGAGCACCCGGACGACGTGTTCCCCCAGATCACTGAGACCGCCGAGATCGCCGAGACCGGCCCGTGCTTCGACGGCGAGGGCCTCACCCACCCGCTCCTCCCGGCGTCGAGCGCCGTGCGCAACGACGTCCACCTGGGCCAGGACGCGCCGCGGGTCCTCATCGTGAGCGGTTCCAACATGTCGGGCAAGAGCACGCTCCTCCGCACGGTGGGCATCAACACCGTCCTCGCCCTCGCCGGCGCCCCGGTGCGCGCCCACCGCCTGCGCCTCTCCTGCCTGGCCCTCGGCGCCACCTTGCGCATCCAGGACTCGCTCCTCCTCGGCAGCTCGCGCTTCTACGCCGAGATCACGCGCCTGCGCCAGCTCGTCGCGCTCGCCGAGGGGCCGCTCCCGCTGCTCTTCCTGCTCGACGAGATCCTCCACGGCACCAACTCGCACGATCGCCGCATCGGCGCCGAGGCGGTGATCCGGGGCCTCCTCGGTCGTGGCGCCCTCGGCCTCTGCACCACCCATGACCTCGCCCTGGCCGCCGTGGTCCCCTCCCTCGACGGCCAGGCGGCCAACGTCCACTTCGAGGATCACCTCGAAGACGGACGCCTGCGCTTCGACTACAAGATGCGGGAGGGTGTGGTCACCAAGAGCAACGCCCTCGAGCTCATGCGCGCCGTGGGGCTCGAGGTGTGAGCGCACAGTCGTCACGGATGGCTGATCTAATGAGAAGATGGCGCCATGACATGGCGACTCTTGGTGCTTTGCTGTCTCCTCTCCCCCCTGGCTCGCGCCCAGGATCTCGCGGCCTTCGAGCAGCAGATCCGGCTCGCGCTCGGCGCCCTGGAGGGCGGGGAGCCCAAGGCGGCCTACGAGCTCCTGCGCTCGGCCGTGGAGTACGCGCCTTCGGACGTGGGCGCGCAGCTCCTCCTCGCCCAGACGCTGGTGCGCCTCGACCGCAAGGAGGAGGCGCTCGTGCCACTCGAGAAGGTGATGGCCGCCGATCCATCGTTCGACCCGCGCGCGGATCCCACGTGGGCACCGCTCGCGCCGCTCCCGGCCTATCAGGCGCTCCTCAACCGGATGGCCCAGACGGCGCGCCCGCCATCGGGCCGCGTGCGCACGGCGTTCAAGCTGCCCATGCGCGATCTCCTGCCCGAGGGCATCACCTATGATCCCCGCACCAACCGCAGGTTCCTGAGCAGCATCCGCAAGGGCGGGGTGCTGGCCGTGGATGCGCGGGGCCGACACGTCTGGTTCGTGGCGCCGCACGCGGTGCACCACAAGGCGCAGGGCCCCCAGAAGGACGCGATGCCGCTCGGGAGCACCATCGGCCTCAAGGTGGACCCGGTCCGTCGCCTGCTCTGGGTGGCTTCCCATGCCAGCAACGCGCTCGAGGGCGCGGCCGCCGCCAAGGTCGGCACCGAGGGGGTCTTCGTCTACGATCTCGACCACGGCGCGCTGCGCCGGAAGGTCGTGCCGGACACGCCGGGCCCCCACCTCTTCAACGACCTCGCCCTGGCGGACGACGGCACGGCCTACGTCACAGACTCCGAGGCCGGCATGGTCTACCGCATCCCGGTGGGGCGCGACGTCCTCGAGCCGCTCGTGCGCGCCGGCCAGATGAGCCGACTCCTCTATCCGAACGGCATCGTCCTCTCAGAGGATCAGCGCACCCTCTACGTGGCCGCGGACGTCATGGGCCTCTATCGGCTCGGGCGCGAGAGCGGCGAGCTCGCCCCGGTGCCGGCGCCCCCCGGCGTGCACCTCCTCGGCATCGATGGCCTCGCGCGCGATGGCCAGACGCTCGTGGCCGTGCAGAATGGCCTCCGGCCGGGCCGGGTGGCGCGCTTTCGCCTCTCGGCCGATGGTACGCGGATCATGGCGTGCGAGGTCCTCGCCGCCCAGCATCCGGACGTCCGCCTGCCCACCACCGGGGTGATCATCGGCCGCGAGTTCTGGTTCATCGCCAACAGCCAGATCGACCTCGTCGACAAGAACGGCAGCCTGCCGCCCCCCGCGGTGCTCGCCGATCCGGTCGTCCTGCGGGTGCCGCTGCCCTGATCTTTCATCCGGGTTCGACCCCTCCCATCCGCGGCAGGCTCTCTCCCGCCCAGCGGCCCCGCTGGCGCCAGGACGCCGCGTCCCCCAGCGATGCGGAGAGTTGCGGCGTGGGGGGCGATGCGATATCTCGACTGACACCATGAGCTACACGGCCAAAGACATCACCGTCCTCGAGGGGCTCGAGCCGGTGCGCAAGCGGCCCGGCATGTACATCGGCGGGGTCGACGGGCGCGGCTACCACCACCTCCTCTGGGAGATCGTCGACAACGCGGTCGACGAGGTGATCAACGGCTATGCGCGCACCATCCAGGTCACCCTGGCGGCGGATGGGCGCGGGGTCACGGTGGAGGACGACGGGCGCGGCATCCCGGTCGACGAGCACCCCAAGTTCAAGAAGCCCGCCCTCGAGATCATCCTCACCACGCTGCACTCGGGCGGCAAGTTCGAGAACACCAACTACCTCCACTCGGGCGGCCTCCACGGCGTGGGCTCCTCGGTGGTCAACGCCCTCTCGTCCGAGCTCGTGATCACGGTCAAGCGCGAGGGCAAGGAGTTCCAGCAGAGCTATTCGCAGGGCCAGCCGACGAGCAAGCTCAAGGTCGTACGGGATCGCGTGCGCGGTACCGGCACGACCGTCTTCTTCCGCCCGGACCCGGAGATCTTCGGCGCCAAGCTGCACTTCGACGCCCCCCACGTGCGCGAGCGCCTGGAGGCCAAGACCTATCTCCACAAGGGTCTGCGCATGGTCTACACCGACCAGGCCACCGGCGAGAGCGTGACCTTCAGCCACGAGGGCGGCATCGCCGACTACCTCACGAAGATCGTGAGCGAGCGGCAGAAGAACGCGATCTCGACGACGTTCTACGTGGCGCGCGAGGAGCCGCGCCTCGAGTGCGCGCTGGTCTGGACCGAGGCCACCGACGAGTCCATCCGCTCGTACGTGAACGGCATCCCCACGCCCTCGGGCGGCACCCACGACAACGGGCTCAAGTCGGGGCTGGTCAAGGCGGTGCGCAACTACATCGAGACCCACGGCCTCCAGCCCAAGGGCGTGACCCTCACCGCCGAGGACATCCGCGAGGGGCTGGTGGCGATCCTGTCGATCTACGTGCTCCAGCCGCAGTTCCAGGGGCAGACCAAGGATCGCCTGAACAACCCCGAGGTCGCCGCCGAGGTCGACGGGGCGATCCGCACGGGGCTCGAGAAGTGGCTGACGGAGAACCGCTCCATCGCCGAGGGCATCGTGGGTCGCATCGTGCTCGCGGCGCGGGCGCGCGAGGCGTCGCGCGCGGCCTCGCAGGCGGTGACGCGCAAGACGGCGGTGTCGCATCGCCTGAACCTGCCCGGCAAGCTGGCCGATTGCTCCTCGACCAACCCGGACGAGTCGGAGCTGTTCATCGTCGAAGGTGACTCGGCCGGTGGCTCGGCCAAGCAGGGGCGCGACCGGCGCACGCAGGCCATCCTGCCGCTCCGCGGCAAGGTGCTGAACGCGGAGCAGGCATCGACCTCCAAGGTGCTCTCCAACAAGGAGCTGCAGGACATCGTGTCGGCGCTCGGCTGTGGCATGGGCGAGAACATCGACCTCACCAAGCTCCGCTACGGCAAGATCTTCCTCCTCATGGACGCGGACTCGGACGGGCACCACATCTCGACGCTCCTCCTCACGTTCTTCTTCCGCCACCTGCGGAAGCTCATCGAGAACGGGCACGTGTACCTGGCGCAGCCGCCGCTCTACCGCATCGACGTCGGCAAGGAGACGTACTGGGCGATCGACGACGCGGACAAGGAGCGCATCCTCAAGCGGCACGTCAAGACCGGGCAGAAGCCAGACATCACGCGCTTCAAGGGGCTCGGCGAGATGATGCCGCAGACCTTGCGCGACACGACGCTCGACCCCAAGCGCCGCGCGGCGCTGCAGGTGCGCATCGACGATCTCCTGCGCACCGATCAGGTGCTCAATGAACTGATGGGCAAGGACGCGTCGGCGCGCTTCCGCTTCATCATGGAGCGCGCGGCCACGGCCAGCGAACTCGACGTCTGAGAGGGTGTTTAAAAACCTACCCGCCAGGCCTCCCACCCTCCGCGGCCGCGCCGGCCGGATGGGCTGAGTGGCCCGCACCGCCCGCTCCAGCTGCAACACGACGTTGTAGCATTAGTCCAATCATGATGACGTGAATGAGGGCTTCGCCCGTTTGTGCAAGCTTTTCGTAATCTTTACTCATTCGGCGATGCCGCCCCAGCCATGCAAACGTGCGTTCGACCTTCCAGCGGTGAGGCAACAGCTGGAATCCTTAATATTCTTCTTCCGCTTGATGATCTCCAAGCGGAGCGGATTGTGCTTCCGGAGCTGAGCCACCCAGTCCAGTAGCGCGCCGGCATAGGCGCCATCTGCCCACAAAAGTTGTAACCGAGGAAATGCGTCTTTGACTTGCTCC
>DATAGU010000112.1:0-71718 GCA_036263495.1 Polyangia bacterium
CTCACCAACGCTTGCGACCTACTCCACCACCGCTTACGACCTACTCCACCAACCCTTACGACCTGCTCCACCCCTCCTCGCACGGACAGACCCGTGGCCTGCATGACACTTCTTACGTCCTTTGTCTCCCCTGCTGATGCATTGCCCCACCGGGTCCAACATGATAGGAACACGCCATGCTCGACCCCAAGATGGATGATCGATTCGAACTCCTCCACCCCTCGGAGAAGGCCAAGGCCGAGAAGTTCATGGACAGCCACCGCGCCAGCTGTCCCGAAGCCGAGTTCATCACCACCTCCTCGGTCTCGGGCTACGGCTACCGCATGAAGGTCCTGTGCCAGCGCTGCGGCACGCGCGAGGACGTGACCGACGAGAAGCGCCGCGATCCCGGCGCCCACCGCTAGCCGGCAGCGCCCGGCCGCCAAGGCCCCCTGCAGGCGATTCTCGCCCACGCCCCATCTGCCCGTTACATCCCCATCGTTCCTTCAAACGCGTACAACGGACACACGCGCTAGCGAGATAATTGCTAGCAGCGTGTCATCGCGGTAGCATCGGCCACAGTGAAAAGCAGGGCTGCACGCGACACGATGAGACAGCTCCTCTTCGGGGCGCGGATCCTCATCGTCGATGACGACCGCGCACAATGCGAGCATGCCGCCCGCATCGTCGAAGAGTGGCAGGCCGAAGCGCGCACCGCGCAGACCCTCGCCGAGGCGCTGCGCCTGTACCGGGAGTTTCATCCCGACGTCGTCCTCCTCGACGTCGTCATGCCGCACATCGACGGCTACAAGCTCGCGCAGATGTTCAAACGCGAGGCCGCGTTCGTGCCCGTCATCTTCCTCACGTCGCTCGACGACATCGACTCCAAGCAGCGCGGCCTGGCCGCCGGCGCTGACGAGTTCCTCACCAAACCGCTCAATGCCTTCGAGCTCCAGATCCGATTGTCGTCGATGCTCCGCATCAAACGGCTCACCGATCAGCTCGAAGGGGCCAAGACCGAATACGCCACGCTCGCCCACATCGACGCCCTCACCCAGGTCGCCAACCGCCGCGCCATCAACCAATGGCTCACGACCGAGTTCGAGCGCGCCTCACGCTACTCGCGACCGCTCGCCGTCCTCATGGTGGACGTCGACCACTTCAAATCGGTCAACGACACCTACGGCCACCAGATCGGCGATCGCGTCCTCTCCGAGGTCGCCCTCTCCATCCGGCAGGCCATCCGCAAGAGCGACTTCGTCGGCCGCTTCGGCGGCGAAGAGTTCCTGATCGTGGCCCCCGAGACCACGACCACCTCCGTGCGCCCCCTCGCCGAGCGCGTCCGCGTGCGCATCCACGAGCAGACCACCGCGGGCCGCGAGACCGGCATCCCCGCCGTCACCGCCTCCCTCGGCGCCGCGACCACCGAGCGGGCCCTCAAGAGCGTCGAAGAGCTCCTCCACTACGCCGACACCGCGCTCTACCGCGCCAAACAAGAAGGCCGCAACCGCGTCGTCATCGCCTCCTGACCCGCCCGCCCCACCTCCTCGCCCCCACCGTCTGCAAACCCCTGTACGTCCCGTTGACTTGTACGCCGCCTCACGTTACACGGTCGCCATGCCGCCCCACATCTACATCGATCACCTCCACCAACACATCGGCGAAGACGTCACCCTCAAGGGGTGGCTCTACGGCAAGCGCTCCTCCGGCAAGATCCACTTCCTCCAGGTGCGCGACGGCACCGGCATCGTCCAGTGCGTCGCCTCCAAGGCCGATGCCGGCGAAGAGCTGTTCGCGCGCCTCGATAAACTCGCGCAGGAGACCTCCATCACCGTGGACGGCGTCGTGCGCGAGGACAAGCGATCGCCCCTCGGCGTCGAGCTCCACCTCAAGTCCGCCACCGTCGTCGCTGAGCCCGCGCGCGAGTACCCCATCTCCCCCAAGGAGCACGGCACCGCCTTCCTCATGGAGCACCGCCACCTCTGGCTGCGCTCCAAGCGCCAGGTCGCCATCCTGCGCATCCGCGCCGAGATCATCAGCGCCATCCGCAACTACTTCGACTCCCGCGGCTACACGCTCCTCGACGCCCCGATCTTCACCCCCGCGGCCTGCGAGGGCACGACCAACCTCTTCGAGGTCAACTACTTCGACGACAAGGCGTACCTCACCCAGTCCGGCCAGCTCTACGGCGAGGCCGGCGCCATGGCCCTCGGCAAGGTGTACGTGTTCGGCCCCACCTTCCGCGCCGAAAAGTCGAAGACCCGGCGCCACCTCACCGAGTTCTGGATGGTCGAGCCCGAGGTCGCGTACCTCGACCTCGAGGGCGACATGGCGCTCGCCGAGGACTTCATCAGCGAGGTCGTCGCCCAGGTGGTCAAGAACCGGCGCCTCGAGCTCGAGACCATCGAGCGCGACATCGCCAAGCTCGAGCGCGTCAAGAAACCCTTCCCGCGCATCACCTACGAGGAGGCCATCGCCATCTTGAACCGCAAGGGCAAGCCCGCCCAGTGGGGCGACGACTTTGGCGGCGACGAGGAGACGGTCATCTCCGAGGAGTTCGACCGCCCCGTCATCATCCACCACTACCCCGCCGAGATTAAAGCCTTCTACATGAAGCGCGACCCCAAGGACCCGCGCCTCGCGCTCAGCATGGACGTCATCGCCCCCGAGGGCTACGGCGAGATCATTGGCGGCTCACAGCGTGAGGACGACCTCACCGTGCTCGAGAAGCGCCTCGAGGAGCACCACCTGCCGCGCGAGTCCTTCGAGTGGTACCTCGACCTGCGCCGCTACGGCTCGGTGCCCCACGCCGGCTTCGGCCTCGGCATCGAGCGCACCGTGGCCTGGATCTGCGGCCTCCACCACGTGCGCGAGACCATCCCCTTCCCGCGCATGCTCGAGAAGATCACGCCCTGAACACCCGCCTCATCCCAGCGCGCTCGCCAGATCCACCGTCGACGGGGCCAGGACCCCGATGGCCACCGAGCCCATCAGGATGAGCGCCAGCTTGTGCTCCTCTCCCACGATCAGCATCTGCGACACCGGTCCCAGCGCGAGCGCCTGCGCCGTCTCATGCCCCGCGCTCACCGAGACCTGCGTGAGCGCCGACAGCGCCTCGAAGTCACAGGCGTGCCCCGCCACCTCCACCACCAGCCCATCGTGACAGGCAAAACACGCCGTCACCCCGTTCCGCTCCGCCATGCGCAGGACCAGACGGCGCAGCGCCGCCATGAACGCCTGCCCTCGTTCCCGCCGCCGCGGCAGGAGCTCCGCGCCGCGGCCCACCACCGGCGGCGGCCCCTCGGGTCCCGCCGCCCCCACGTCGGCGACGGCGATCTGTCGCAGCTTGTCCAACTCCATTTCGAGCCAGTGCATGCCGGTCCTCGCCGCCTGGGGTGTCATCTAGAACAGCTGGTTGAGCTCGGGCACGGTCTGCTTCACCTCGAAGCGCACCGCGCCGAGCATGGCCGTGTTGTCGCCCACCAGCGCCAGGATGAACCCCTTGGCCAGCGGCGCCAGGATGACCAGCCCGTCCTTGTTCTCCACCAGGACCAGGTGGGTCATCCCCTGCGACACGTTCTCCGAGGCCCGGCGCGCCGATCCGAACGCGATCTGCACCGCCGCGCCGAGCGCATCGGTGTTGATCTCGAAGTCCCGGCGCACGTGAGTCACAAAGCCATCGCCATCGATGATGGCCGCCGCGGTGATGCCCCGCAGCCCGGTGATACCGCTCAGAATCTTTTCGATCTTGCTCGATCGTTCCGTCGTCGTCAGCGCAAGAGCCATGGTCCGCTACCTCCGTTTCCCGAGGCCTCAGGTCTCCACCCGGTCAAGGTGGGAATCACAGGATGTCCACCTCGATGCCGCAGGTGTTGTCGCCCACGGCGTTGCAACGCGTCTCGACGGCCCGCACGTCGCGTCCCACGAAGGACTTGACGATGCCGCCCACCAGCCCCGCCTCGAAGTTGCAGATCGGCGCCTGCGCCCCACCGATGCCGGCGCAGGAGACACACTCGTCGACACGCAACACGAGATGCCCGGCGTTCGTGTCGGCCTTCTCGAGCACCACCTGGCCGATCGACAGGTCGAGGCACAGCTTGCGCACGAGGCCGAGAAACTTCTCCAGATCCTTGTTGGCCTGCGGGGCCACCGCCCCACCGAGCACCATGCCCACGCGGTGCCCCGACTGGTAGACCAGCGCACGCGACCCATCGCCCACCATGCTCTCGATGGAGGATCCCATACCGATGAGGCGCAAGGCCTGGAACAGCTGGATGGGGACCATCGGGCCCAGGTTCTTGCGGTTGGAGACCTCGCGTTTGCCGCTCAAGATCGACTGGAGCAGGGCAGATTCCGCCGTACCGTAATCAGTCATCGCGCATCCTCCTCCGGGGTTGACTGTCATTGACCGGGACCGGGACCAGCGCCCGCTGGTCCAAGGTGACCTTGGGGGTTCGGATCACAGCTGACCATGACCCGGCGGTTCTGCCGCATGCCCTCGATCACACGGTTGTCTGCAATCGGCTGCCGATCACCGCGGCCGACGAACCGCATCCGCTCGGGCGAGAAGCCCGCACGAATCAGGAGCTCGCCCACACGGCGGGCCCGCAGGAGCGACAGCTCCCGGTTCGATCGCGCGTCGCCGAGCACGCACGTGTGACCGGTGACCACGATCGTGCCGTCCGCGCAGCGCGTCCTGAGAAGGCGCACCGTCTCCCCGAGCGCCGCCGCATCGATATCGTGCGGGTGGCTGCTGTTGCGATCGAACACCCCGGGGAAACGCATCTCGTGCATCGCCTCCTCTAGACCGCCGTTCACACGCATGGATCCGCTCAGGCCTTCCGGCCCTCGCTCACCGCGGGCCTCGCCCGCATCTTGTCCTCTCGACGCGTGCGAACGGCTGTCCGCCTGCGCCCTCGGCGTGACCTGCGGCACCGCCGACGCTTCGCTCGGTGCCGGCTCCGGTATAGACACCGGGGATGCACTTGCTACTGGCGCTCCCTTGGAATGCGTCTCCTGCGTCGCCGTCTCCGTCGCTGCGGCGGGATGTCCGCGGCGCACGACCGGTAGCGCGAGCAGCACCGCGGCCCCTGCCAAGACCATCCCCGCCCCCGCCATCAGCGGCCAACGCCGCCGACGGCGGATCAAGAGCGTGTCCTCCGTCTCCGCCCCGCTCGACGCCGGCGCCACCACCTCCACGGATCGCTGCGGCGGATGCTCCACCTGCACCGCCGCCCGCGGCTCGACGGGCAGCGCGGGCGGCGCGGGCGGCGGGGCCACCGAGCTCACCGCTCCTGCCGCTCCCTCGATGACCATCAGCTCATATCCTCCCGTGTCCTCTTCTGCGCTGAACTGCTCCTCTTCGGCAGAGGCCGCCGCCGCCGCGCTCGGCCCCGCGGTGCCGTCGATCACGATCGGGATCGGGACCTCCCCGACCCCTGCCAGAGCCGGCGCCCCTTCCCACGACACACCTTGTGGAAGGGCCGCCAACCCCGGCACGAGCCCCGCGTCCTTGAAGAGACCATCCAGCGCGTTGCGGTCGAGATGCATCATCACTGCCCCCTACGTCCGGGCGCCTTGCCAGAGCCGGAATGACGGCCCTGGCTCAGGCCGCGGCTCTTGTCTCTGGCATCCCCGGCTCCGTCGGCCCCCGGCAGATCCATCGCGCACCGGAAACCGAGATAGTCGTAAGCCTTATAGATAGAGACCTGCGTACGAGCGATGTGCCCATCCTGGACACACGCGTGGCGATAGGAGCCACCCATCACCCACGCATACCCCTCGGCCGGCGCCACCTTCACGTCGGGATCCGGCTCGGTCCACTCCCACACGTTGCCGATCAGATCCAGGCACCCTTCGGGCGAGGCACCCTCGGGATGCCCGTCCACCGGCGCCGTGCTCCCGCCGCCCTGCTCCGGCCCCTGGCAGCGGTGCGCCTCCCACTCCTCGCCCCAGGGGAACGAGCGGCCCTCCGCCCCCCGGGCCGCCGCCTCCCACTCCAGGGCCGTAGGCAGCCGCTTGCCGCGCCAGGCCGCGTAGCGCCGCGCCTCCGCCAGCGTCACCCCCACCACCGGGTGGTCCTCGAGCGATGGCGGCGGCCGATCCCCGAGCCAGTGCGCCGGCGGCGTCTCCCCCGTCGCCGTCACGAACACCTGGTACTCTGCGTTCGTCACCGGCGTACGGTCGAGCAGGAAGCCGGCCACGGTGAACTCCTCGCCGCGGGCCCAGACCGAGCGCAACGTCACCGGCTCGATCACCGCCATCTCCGCCGCGTCCGCCTCCCGGGCCTCGCGCTCCATCACCATCGACGACGAGATCTCGCACGTGTGGCCCGACGGCGCGGCGTCCGGCGGCGGCGGGGGCGGCTCCGCGGGCACACGCACCGACCGCGAGCCCGTGACCCGGCCAGACCGCTGACCGCGGCTCAGGCCCACCAGGGCCTCGCGCATCTCGTGCGCCGTCTGGAACCGCGCCTGCGGATCCTTGGCCAGCGCCACCTGCAGGATCTGATCGAGCTCCGCCGGTAGATGAGGCGACGGCGGGGGCGGCAGGTGCAGGTGCCCGTGGAGCGCCTTCTCGTCGCCGCAAAAGAGCGGCTGCCCGTTGCCGAGCAGATAGAGCGTCGCCGCGAGCGAGTAGAGGTCGCTCCGCGCGTCGCCCGGCTCACCGCGGATGCGCTCCGGGCTCATGAAGTTCGGCGTCCCCGCCACCAGGCTCTTGCGCGCCGCCGGCGCCGCCGAGGCCAGGTGCGCCAGACCGAAGTCGCACAGCTTGAGCGTCCCCGATCGCGTCACCAGGACATTGCTCGGCTTGATGTCGTTGTGGATCACCCCCGCGCCGTGGGCATAGTCGAGCGCCTCCAGGCAATCGAGCCCCACCCGGAGCAGCTCGCGCGGCTCGAGCCGCCGCGTCTGTCGGCTCTGCTGGTAGAGCTTGAGCGTCGTGCCGTCCACATACTCCATCACCAGGAACTCCCACGGCGGATGGCGCTCGTAGTTGTAGACGCGGAGGATCTTCGGGTGCGACAGGCGCATCGACGAGATGGCCTCGGAGCGGATCCCGATCTCCTGCACCCGCGACGCCACCTCACCGAGCCCCCCCTGCGGCAGGAGCACCTTGATAGCCACCGTCTCGCCGAGGTGCTCGTCGACTGCGCGGAAGACCATCGCACAGCCGCCGCGGGCCACCGGCTGGACGATGCGATAGCGCCCGGCCAAAAGGACTCCCTGGCGAAGATCGTCCAACGATCCCGTCTGCACCGTCGGCGTCGCCTGCGCCGGCGCCACGCTCCCCGTCTCGATCGCAATCTGTCCTGCGGGCTGGTTCACGCTGCTTGTCTCCGGTTCTGCCCCGCCGCCGCCACCTCCCGTGGAGGCGACGGGGACGCTGCGCGGAATCGCCCTCTTACAGCTTGCGATTTCGGGACCAATCGGCCCGCCCGGAGACGCCCGGCCGCTGCCAGAGCGACCAGGGCCTCCGACACCGCGCCGGAACCGCCCGACTCTCGCTCTCCTGGCCATCACGCCATCGCCAGGCGAGTCGCCAGGAAGGCTCAGGGGAACGGACGACACCCTCTGCCGAAGGGCCCCCCTCCGCCGCTGCTTAGCTCTCGGGAGGAAATCGGGTTCCCATCAGGGTCACCCCCTGGGCAGTCTGCGGCTCAGCTCAGAACACCGGGCCGAAGTAGACGAAGAACCCGAACGGCGCGCGGGTCGACGGATCCCGGATGGGCTGCCCCTCCTCCTCGACGCAGCCGCGACGCCGCCGCACGAGCGGCACCGCCACATCGATGGTGAGCTGGGTCTGCAGCACCCCGAACCAGTCGCCGAGGAACCGCAGCGAATAGCCCACGTCGCCGAAGAGATCGCGGTTGCCGATGCGATAGCTCGTACAAGGTGAGAGCGCCGCCGCCTCCAGGAAGACCGCCCCGGCGACGCCACGGAGATAGATGAGGTGGAGGAAGTTGAAGTTGAGATCGTGCAAGAAGACGTGGCGATACTCCGCGCGCCCGAACAATCGCATCCGCCCGAGGAGCTCATCCGGCTCATAGCCGCGCAGGAAGTTCGGCGCCCCGCTCGCCAGGAACTGCGAGGGCACCACGAGATCGCCGAACGTCGCCGCCCCCGTCAGCTCGAAGGCCACCCCGTGCCCGATGGCGATCGGGACGATCTTGCCGAAGCTCGCCGACACCGTGCCCTGCTGGAGCACACGCCGGTCGTCGAGCACCGTGAGGGCATAGCTCGCGCTCGCGCCATAGAAGGTCGCGCGCCACGGCTCCCACACGAACAGCCGGTCGTCGCTGGCCAGGCTCACGCCGGCCACCACCTGGGTGCCCGGCACGCGCGGCGCCCCCCGCAGGCCAAAAGAAGGCTGCAGCCGCTGCACGCGCAGCGAGCTCGTGAGCGAGGACTCCGGCCGCGCCGGCGTGATGAGGCGGCCGAAGTGACGCGAGTAGCTCGCCAGGAGCCCCACCTGCGCCTGGCGGTTGCGGTACAGCGCAAAGCGCGTCGTGTGCAGGACGTCGTAGACGCGCGACAGCGAGAAATCGATCGAGAGATCCAGCGACAGCGTCTGGAAATTGAAGAGCGCGCCGAGGTCGTTGTAGATGAACTTGAGCTTGCCCGGCCGCCGGTTGTTGAGCCGCAGATCCTCCCTCGCCCCGCTCACCCGCTCGAGCAGCCGGCCGCGCGGATCCAGCACCACCAGCCGGATCGGCCGTCGCGTCTCCACCACGAACACCTTGTCCCGGCCCTGCCCGTCCCAGCGCAGCTCGTGGCGCTGCCCTCCCCATTCCGTGACCCGCAGCTCCACCGGCTCGCTCGGCGGCTGCTTGCCATACTTGTAGACCCGCAGCCGATAGCGCAGCCCCTCGCCCGCCGGCTCCGGGACCGACACCTCGAAGCGGTAATCCACCTCCGGGTACGGCCCCAGCCACTCGGCAAAGAACGCATCGACCCAACCCCCAGGCTCCTCCCCGTGCACACGACGCATCGCCTCGCGCACCGGCGTCCCGAGGAACACCGCCCGCGCCACCTCAGTCGTCTGCTCGTCGCCGATGAGATCGCGGAGCTTCTCGTAGAGGAGCTTGCCGCGCGGCCGCTGGTTGGCAAACCGCCGCAGGTCATCGCGCGTCGGATCCGGATCGTCGAGCGTGTTGAAGTACGCCGAGGCGAACTGGATCTGCGGCGCGTAGAGCAACCGGTCCACCGTCGGGATGAAGCTCGCGAACTTGAGCACGTCGCGGGCGAACTCCTTCGTCTGGTAGCCACGCACCGTGTAGAGGTCGACCAGCCATGACGCCGAAAGATCCGCCGACCATCCCAGATCGTCCGCCCGCTCCTGCCCGCCGAGCCGCGCCTCGGCGAGAAAGTTGTAGATCGCCCGCACCAGCTGGAACTCATGGAACTTACGGAACCGCTTGAGCGGCGCGATACGAAAGAGCTGGTCCGACACCAGCACCGCCCCCGCCTGGGCCAGCGCCAGCTCCATGCGCAGCGGCATCTCCACGAGCGGGATGCGCGTGCCCGCCGGCACCGCCAGCCCGAGCTCGTCGAGGAGATCGAGCGCATCGCGCACCGTCTCGAACATCAGCGCGGCGCGGTCCTCATTGAGGTACGGCCCGCCCCGCGGCGCCGGCAGCGGCGGCGGCGGCGGTCCGCCATGATGAAAGAAGGTCACCGTCACCCCGCGGTGCACGAACTCACGCTCCCGCAAGTGGCCGCTGCCATCCACGCGCACGAGCGCGTGGAGCGCGTTGTCGAGGTGAGCCGTCTCCCGACGCATCCCCCCGATCAGCACCGCCATGCCCGGCGGCGCGTGCACCGTCACGTCGTAATCGCCCGGCGCGGGCGGCGCACTCCGGTCAAAGCCCGAAGGCCCGAGCCCGACCAACATGGGATAGAAGCCCCCCGCCAGCGTGCAGGCCTTGCGGTAGCAGCCCAGGCTCCCGTAGCGCAGCGGGATGCGCGTGGTGAAGGCGACCTCAACGCGGGCCCGCCCCCCCGGCTGGAGCGGCTCACCGAGCGGCACGATCAGCAGCGTCCCCGGCCCCGCCGGCTCCTCGTCCCGGACCTCGCCGCGCACCGGCTTCCCATCGACCGTGAGCCCCGCGAGCGCGATGCCGCCGGAATTGAACGAGCGCGGATACGCCCAGTAGAAGTTGTGCTCGTCGAGCGCGCGGGAGAACCGCTTGAGCCGCTCGGGATAGAGCCACAGCTCGAGCGCGGTGAGCGGCGCCTGCGTCGGGTTATCGGCCTCGATCGCCACCCGCCCCCGCGCGAGCCGCGCCACGGGGTCG
Source organism: Polyangia bacterium (assembly GCA_036263495.1). Classification (GTDB taxonomy): domain Bacteria; phylum Myxococcota_A; class Polyangia; order Palsa-1104; family SHYY01; genus DATAGU01. Next base: position 10,277 of record DATAGU010000112.1, read on the forward strand.
ACCTCCACGTCGAGACGATACCGGGGGCGGGCCTCGGCCTCCTGGCCGCCGGCGACGAGCAGCGCCGCGAAGAGCGCCGCCGCAATGCAGCGCATGCCCCGGGTCACTAGAACGCTGCTCACCCGCATCGATCCGCTCAGGCCTTCCGACTTTCGCTCACCGCGGGCTTCGCCCGCATCTCGGCCCATCGGTGCGTGTGAGCGGCTGGCTACCGGAGGATGCGGCCGATCGGCTTGTCCGAGGGCGGCACCGGCGGGATGCGATGCGACGGCGGTGGATCCTTGGGCTTCATCTTCCGCGGCCCGGTGCCGAAGGCCACGATCTCCTCTGTGGCGGGATAGTGGATGGTCCACTTCTCTTCCTTGAGCGGCCGGATCTTCGCCTTGTCCAGCACCTCCGTCACCGGCTGGGTCGGCCCGCCGAGACTCCGCGGCAGCGCCTGCCCGCGGTCGAAGATGTACCGCCGCCGGGTCACATGGTACCCCGGGTACCCCGCCTGCAGGATCAGCTTCTGTCCGGCCGGGGCTGAAGAATCGCTGCGGCGCGCCGTACCGAACTGCGTCTCCGTCAGGATCTCGCGCTCGAACAGCACCTGATAGGGCCGCTCCTTGCCGAGGAGCTCCACCTTCACCGTGCCCTGGGTGACCTGGTAGTGGATGATGAGCGGAAAATCGAAGGGGTTCCGGATCTTGAGATCCGTGCTCGGGTACACCACTGTGGAGTCGAGCCCGAGCGGGATATAGGCGCTCGGCCGCGAGTGGGGCGTCGAGGACAGGATCTCGAGGCCGGCGAAGAAGGCCGCCGCGTGCAGGGTCGAGGCGATCTGACACATCCCCCCCGCCAGCCCATCGACCAGCTCACCGCCCGCGATCACCGGCGCCACGCGATACCCTTCCTTCTCGGTGCGGTCGCCCACCACCTGATTGAACGAGAAGACCTCATGGGGCTTGAGCACGTGCCCGTTCAGGTGATCGGCCCCGACCTTGAGGTTGTAGGTGCGGTCCGAGTCCACCCGGTTGGTCGAATAGTGCGTCTCCCAGGTGCCCACCACTGTGGAGATGTCGATGCCCGCGAGCTCCTTGCGCGTCACCTGCGCCGGGATCTCCATCGCCGCGAGCTCCACCGTGCTCGCCCCCGTCTGCGCCGGATCTACGAGACGCACCAGCGTCTCGTAGATCCCTACCAGCAGCCCCTGCTGCTCCTCGGCGATCGTGTGCCGGTCGAGATCGAGGTGTGCATCGCGCGGCGCCCGGTCCACGAGCTCCTTGATCTCGTCGAGGAACTCGACCGCGCGCGCGGAGTCGAGGCGGCGCGGCACGGCGAGATCGAGCTCGCCGCGGCGCGCGCGTCGCCAGGCCCGGAGATCGCTCAGCGGATCGCCGGTCTTACCGGCCTCGCGCGCCAGGACCTCGAGCGCCTCGACATCTACCTGAATCCCCACCTCGCCGCGCTGCCCCTCCACCCGCAAATCGCCGTGCCGGAACACGATCTTCTGCTCGACCTCGCGGGCCGCGATCTCCCCGAGCCGGGCCTTGAGCACCACGTCATCGAGCCCCCCGATGGGCACGCCGCCGGCGCGCAGACCGGCGATGGTGACCGGACGCCGCACCTCTCGCTGGTAGAACACCACGGCGCCGCCCACCGCCAGGCTGAGGAGGAGCGCGATCCCCCAGGGCCAGTTCGGGCGACGCAACGAGAGCGGCGCAATCTCGCTCCCCGCGACCGACCCTGTGGCAGGAGTCGCGGAGGACAGGGGCATCGGGGCTTGGCTAGAACTCGCAACGGGCTCGGCGGACTCGCTCATCCGCAACTCCTCTTACCCGCCCCACGCTCACGCTGGCCCTTTCGAGGACTGCACCCGAGATAGCTCATGTCCGGGAGTCTACATAGCCCCGGGTCGATCCGCCAATCCAGGCCCCGCCGGGGGTTTCACCAGGCCCTCCCGGCTCGCTCCCTGGGCGCCCGCAGACCTGTCCAATTGACACGCCTGGGCCGGGGTAACAAACTCTGGATATGGAGTCCCGCCGACACCACACGAGGGCGCACAGCTCATCGACAGGAGGTGCATCATGAGTTCCTTGAGGCAGCGAGACATGGACACGGCACGCAAGAAGGGATGGGCTGCCGCTGCCGCCACAGGTGGGGCCGTTGCGCTGATGGCAACGGTGTCCCCGGTCCTGGGGGTCATCGCCCTGGCGCCGGCTGCGTATCTGGGCTGGGAGTGGTTCTCCTACCGCGCCAAGCGCGGCATGCGGTTCTGATCCGGGTGATTCCCACCTCCAACCCCTCCCTCATTCCTACCAGTCCCGCGCTCCTCCTCCCGGAGGCTCGACACCCCCACTCATGACCTGTCTCTTCCGCAGCTAATGTGCTAGCGTTTCGCCCGCTTGTCCCAGTGCCCCACGTGTCACCTCCCGATCGAGGGAGCGGCGCAATACTGTCCGCGCGACGGTACCCCCCTGATGGTCCCCTCGCCGGTCGATCCGCTCGTGGGTCGAGTCCTGGGGGGCCGCTACCGCCTCACCGAGCGTCTTGGCCAGGGGGGGATGGGCACGGTCTACCGCGCGGTCCACACCCTCATGGACAAGCCCGTGGCGCTCAAGGTCCTGCGCGCCGACGTGGCCGGCGATCCCGAGGCCGCGCTGCGCTTCCATCGCGAGGCACGCTCGGCCAGCCGCCTCGACCATGAGCACTGCATCCGCGTCACCGACTTCGGCCAGTCGGAGGACGGCCTGCTCTTCCTGGTCATGGAGCTGCTCGATGGCGAGAGCCTGAGCGCCCGCATCACGCGCGGCCCCATCGAGCCGCGCCAGGCCGCCACCATCATGCTCGCCGTGGCGCAGGCCCTCGTCCACGCCCACGAGCACGACATCATCCACCGCGACCTCAAGCCCGACAACGTGTTCCTCGTCAAGCGCCGCGACCGCTACCAGGTCAAAGTGCTCGACTTCGGCCTGGCCAAGATCCTCCACGAGAGCATGTCGTCTCACGCGCTCACCCGCACCGGCATGGTCTACGGCACGCCCGAGTACATGGCGCCCGAGCAGGCCCAGGGCGAAGCGCTTGACCTACGCACCGACATCTACGCCTGCGGCGTCATGCTGTATCAGATGCTCACCGGCGAGCTCCCCTTCTCGGCCCCGAGCCTCCTCGTGCTGCTGAGCAAGCACGTGCAGGAGGTCCCCGTGGCGCCGCGCCTGCGCGCGCCCGATCGCGGCATCCCCGAGGAGCTCGATGCGCTCGTAATGCGCTGCCTCGAAAAGAGCCCTGCGGCGCGTTTTCCCTCGGCCGAGGCGCTCGCCGAGGCCCTCCTGCCATTCGCCGAACCGACCACCAGCAGCTTGTCCGTGCCGGCGCCCGCATCCACCGGCTCCGGACCGATGGCGCCGACCCGGGTCGCGGCAACGCCGATGCCGGCGGTGGCCAGATCCGAAGGCATGCCCCCGCCGGCAGCCGGCGGGGCGCTCTCGCCGGCCCGGCCCCTGCCGGCGACCTCTGCGGCTGCCGGAGGCGAGGCGATCGCGAGCGTCGCCGCCCCTGTGGCCATGACCGAGGCCAACGCTGAGGCGCCGCCTGCGGGGAGGGGACGCAAGGTCGCGCTCGCACTCGGCGTGTTCCTGGTGGTTGGCGGCATCCTGATCGGCGTGGGGCTCCATCGCCGCCGAGCCGCGCCCCCGGCGCCGACGGTGCCCCAGGACAACGCGCCGCTCGAGATGGCGCGGCGCCTCCTCAACGCAGACGATCTCGAGTCCGCCGAGCGGATCCTGCGGCGCGAGCGCGGGGCCCGCGACGGCACGGACCTGCAGCTCCTCCTCGGCGACCTGGAAGAGCGACAGGGCAATCGCTTGGGAGCTCTGGCCCACCTCCACCGTGCCACCCAGCTCGCCCCCAAGCAGCCGGATCCTCACGCTCGCCTGGGCGCGCTCCTGGCCCTGCTCGGCCAGCGCGAGGCCGCCTGCCGCGAGGTCAAGATGGCCCTCGATCTCGACGGCAAGAACTCCATCGCCCGCGCCACCGCCGCCGCCGCCGGTTGCAAGGAACCCTGACGCCCCGCGCAGCGTGGCCATCTCTCACCAGGGTCCCATCCGAAGACGGCCGTCGATTGCCGCCGCGAGATGTCATCTGAGATCTTGCTCAGTTTAGAGGGAGAGGGAGGAGGGAGGGTTGGGTTGGGTTGGCCGGCGCCGGGGTGGCCGGCGCCGGTTCTGCAGGAGAGGGAGCCGTGGGCTCCGAACGCGGCGCCTACTGGAGGGTGAAGTCGTCGAGGAAGAAGCTGGTCTGGAGGGACGAGTCCTCGGTACCCGTGAAGTAGACGCGGACCGTCTGGTTCCGATAGGCGGAGACGTTGAAGCACCGCTGCGCGTAGGCGCCCTTGTTCAGGTTGCTGTAGGTCCCCAGCGTGGTGAGCACGCCATTCGAGGTGTTGCGCAGCTGCGCCGTCAGGGTGTCATATGCCGTCGTGGTGGTGGTCTCGGCGGTGGTGATGCGCAGCCAGAAGCACAGGTTGGTGGCCGTCGAGGACAGGGCCACGTCCTGATACAGCGTGTCGGTGTGGGCGGAGCCGTAGCCGTTGAGCCAGGCCACGTAGCTGCCGCTGTGGGCGTTGGTGGCGCTGTTGGAGATGACGCCGCTCGACTGCGTCCAGCTCACCGCGCCGCTCTCGAAGCCGGGGTTCAGGATGGTGCTGTTGCCACCACCGCCACCCCCGCCGCTGCAAGCCGCTCCCGACACGACGCAAGCGCCCTGCTTGTTGCTCCACTCCCTCTGGACCGTGTACGTGCGGCCGTCGGCGCCCACCACGCTGCCCTGCGACGCGTTGCAGATGTCGCCGATCTCGCCATTGGTCTGGTCATACCAGGCGAGCGGCGGGCCGTAGGTGGTGGCCACGCCCACGGCGGCGTCGGTGATGGCCTCGATGAGCTCGTGCGAGGCTACCGAGGTGGTGTTGTTGTACTGGGTCGATCCGCCGCATCCTCCGGCGCAGGCGCCGCCCAGGTCAGGGAGCACGCCGTAGTAGATGTAGGTGCCGCTGCCGCCCGTGTTGCGGGCGTAGGTGCCGTGATAGGCGCAGAACTGCACGCAGGACTTGGAGCCGTCCGAGGCCGTGATGCTGACGCCCGGCGGGAAGTGGACCGCGTAGTAAGTGTTGGCGTCGGGCAAGGGCACGCTGCCGGCGTTGATGAGAGCGGTGATCCGCTGCTGGATCTGGGCGTCGGTGACAGCAGTGCTGGTCTGGCTGTCGGTGAACGAGGCGGCGAGCGAGCCGCGGCCGATGCTCTGCGCCGGGGTCGTGGTGTTGTACTCGCACAGCCAGTCCATGTACGTGCTGTTGGTGACGGCCGAATAGAAGTTGTCGATGCTCGGCGTCGCGGTGCGGTAGTTGACGCTCGAGTTCCAATAGATGGTGACGACCTTGACGTTCTGGATGACCGGGCCGCCATAGTAGGTGAGGTTGCCGGTCACCTGGGCCGCGCGCTCGCCTCCCCGCTCCACGGCGGTGCTGTGCTGGAGCCCAAGGCCGGTGCCCGCCGTACCCGAATTCTCCGCTTCCGGAGCGCCGCATCCGGCCGCCAGGCTCATCGCCGAGATGGCGATCGCTCCAAAGATACTGTTCAGGGTATTTCGCATCATGGTTGGGCTCCTTCGCCAATCTTGAAGAGTGACCGCTCGCCTTCGCAATCGACGTGCCGGGAACGGGAGCCTCGCTGAAAGAACGGTCGAGCGAGGGACAAGGTCTTGGACTTGTAGGGATTACCCCCTACATCAACGAAGGTGGACCGCCGGTTTTGAGCGGTCGGGATAGAGAATTTCATGGAGCATGAACTCCCCGCCTGGGGGGGAGAGTCCCACTCGCGCGCTCGACGCGGCAGAGCTTGTCCGTAGCGTCAGCAGCCGTCAGGGGAAGTGCTACAATGCCCGGCGATGGCGCAGCGCCTATACCTTGCGTTAGGGACCCTTGCTTTGCTCCTGCTGCTGTCGCCTCGCGCCCATGCAGTGCCGCGCGAGGAGGAAGAGGTGCCCGGGAGCCTGCTCGTGCGATTCCGCGATGCCCCTCGAGCCGTCCCCAAGGCCCACTTCAACCGCGATCTCGGGTACGGCGTCTATCAATTCACCACAGAAGATCTCAGCCGCGGCGCGGCCAAGAAGCTGGCCAAGCTCATCGAGCACGATCCAGACATTCTGTGGGCCGAGCCCGAATACATGCGCAGCCGCGACGCGGCCACGGTCTTCGTCAACGATCCCCGTTATGGGGAACAGTGGGCGCTACCGCTCATTCACGCCCCCGAAGCCTGGGCCGAGACGCGCGGCTCCGAGCGCGTCGTGGTGGCGGTGATCGACACCGGCGAGCTCGCGCACCCCGAACTCGCCGATCGCTATCTGCCGGGCTACGACTTCATCACCGATCCCACCAACGGCGGCGACGGCACCGGGCGCGACCCCAACCCACGCGATCCCGGCGCGCTGGCCCCCGGCAGTTCGGGCCTGCACGGCCTCCACGTCGCCGGGATCATCGGCGCCCACCCCGACAATGGACTCGGCATCGCCGGCATCGACTGGAACTGCCGTATCCTCCCCATCCGCGTGCTCGGGGTTCAGGGAGCCAGAGGCGCGGACAGCGACATCGCCGACGCGATCCGCTGGGCCGTGGGCTTGCCCGTCAACGGCGTGCCCAGCAACCCCACGCCGGCCCACGTCATCAACCTGAGCTTCGGCGGGCGCGGCGGCTCGCAGATCCTGCAGGAGGCAGTCAATGCCGCCGTGGCGCGTGGCGCGACCGTGATCGCCTCGGCGGGCAACGACGCGGCCGATATCTCGGACTACGCGCCGGCCGGCCTCGACAACGTGATCGCCGTCGGCGCCGTCGGCACGACCGGGCAGCTGGCCCCCTACTCGAACTACGGCGCCCAGGTCGCCCTGGTGGCGCCCGGTGGCAGCCCGCTCGATGGGGACACGCCCGGCATCCTGTCGACGACCTACCTGCCGGGCCAGACCGATCCCTGGGACTTCATCCGCCTCGAGGGCACCTCGCAGGCCGCCCCGCACGTCTCTGGCGTGGTGGCCCTCATGCGCGCGGTGGCGCCGCGGCTGTCGGCCGCGGAGGTCCGCGAGGTCCTCATGATGACGGCGGATCCCCAGGGGCGTTGCCCACAGGGCTGCGGCGCCGGGCTGCTCAACGCGTCGGCGGCGGTGGCCGCGGCCGCGGGCCGGGCGGGGTGCGATCCTGTCTGCGGCGCCGATGAAGTCTGCATCGACAAGCAGTGCATCCGCCGGAGCAGCGGCGTCACGCTCGTTCCGGGCTGCCGCACCGGCGGCCCCTCCCCGCACGAGCACGGCGACGACGGCGCAGGCGGCCTCGCCGATCTGTGGGGGAGCCTGCTCCTCCTCGGGGCGCCGCTCCTCGCCGCCCTGCGGCTCCATCGCCGTCGCCACGTTTGACCGGGCGCGGCCCATCCGCTATACATCAACCCTCTCAGAACGCCGTATCCACAGGAGAAATCCTTGCCCAAGGTCACCTTTGTCAACGAGCAGGTCACGGTCGAAGCCAAGCCGGGGGAGAACCTGCTCGAGGTGTGCGAACGGAACGAGATCAACGTGTTCCGCGGTCTCTTCCAGGGGTTTCACTGCGGTAGCGCCAAGGGCTGGTGCAACCGCTGCAAGGTCTGGGCGACGCCACTCCAGCCCGGGGCGGTCAACGAGCGGACCGGGGCCGAGAAGCGCCGCCTGCGCTTGAACGGCGTCATCCCGCTGCACGGCACCATGCGCCTCGCCTGCCAGGTCGTCGTCCAAGGCGACGTCGAGGTCCGCACGCGCTCGGGGTTCGAGGTCAAGCCGAACGCGGAGTGGCAGCCGGATCCCCGCCCCTTCAAGTGGAAGGAGCGCTGGGAGCGTCGCAATGACGAGCCCGACGAGGAAGAGGGCAAGAAGAAGCCGGCCGCGGCCAAAGCCAAGGCCAGCGCCGCGGCCACGACCCCGGTCGCGAAGGAGGCCGACGTGGCATCTGCCGGGCCCGTGGCGCTCACGAGCGACGCCGCGACCGACGACGCGTCCTCCGAGAAAGCGGCGGGCGGAGGCGCGGCAGGGGAGGCGTAGGCGTGCGTCGTGTCGCCGTCACCGGGGTGGGGGCGGTGACGGCTCTCGGGCCGGATGCGGCCAGCCTGGATCGCGGGTTGCGCCAGGGACACTCGGGGATCCGGGAGCTGACCCTGTTCGATCCGAGCGGGTACCGCTCACGCCTGGCCGCGCAGGCGCCCGACCCCGCGGCCCTGCAGAGCTTCGATGACCTGTCCGGGGCGTCTCGTCCAGATCGCTTCGGCCTCCAGGCGACGCTCGAAGCCGTGCGTCAGGCGGGGCTCGAGCCCCAGGAGCTCCGCCGCGCGGCGTGCGTCTTCGGCACCGGCAGCGGCGGCGCCATCGAGACCGAGGTCTACCTCCGTCGCTTCCTCGGCGAGGGCGAAGACGCGGCCGACCCGGCGCTGCTCGTACCGCACCAGCCGGCCTCGGTGACGGACCTCGTCTGCCGCGCCTTCGGCATCCACGGTCCCCGCCTCACCATCATGACCGCCTGCTCCTCTTCGGCCACCGCGATCGGCTACGCCGGAGATCTCATCCGGCTCGGGCGGGCCGACTACGCCGTGGCGGGCGGCGCGGAGGGGCTGTGCCGCCTCACCTACTCGGGCTTCAACGCCCTGCGCGCGCTGTCCCCCGAGCCTTGCCGTCCGTTCGACGTGGCGCGCAAGGGGATCTCCCTGGGCGAAGGAGCCGCGATCCTGGTCCTCGAAGAGGCGGAGCGGGCCCGGGCGCGCGGCGCCACCATCCTGGGCTACCTCGTGGGCTTTGGCATCACCGCGGATGCCCATCACATGACCGCGCCGCACCCCGAGGGAGATGGCGCAGCGCGCGCGATGCTGGCCGCGCTCGCCGACGCCGGTCTCTCCCCCGAGGACATCGATTACATCAACGCCCACGGCACGGGCACGCCGCAGAACGACGCGGCCGAGACGGCCGCCATCCGCCGCGTGTTCGGCGCGCGCACTACGCGCGTCCCGGTGTCCTCGACCAAGTCGATGGTGGGGCACACACTAGGCGCGGCTGGCGCCGTGGAAGCGGTCGTCTCGCTGCTCAGCCTGCGGGGCGGCTACCTCCCCCCCACCGCTCACCTGGAGACGCCGGACCCCGCTCTGGATCTCGACTTCATCGGCCCGATCCCCCGGACGGCCCAGGCCGAGACCGTGCTGTCATCGAGCTTCGCCTTTGGCGGCAACAACACGGTCCTCGTGTTCCAGCGCGACTAACCCGCCCGCCGCGCCGCCCCCTACTCCCTCTTCTCCTACTCGACCAGGTGCCCCATCCGCTTAATGCGGATCCCCTCGGGCTGCCCCGACGACCACCAGACCACCATGGCCTTGCCCTTGATGAGCTCGAAGGGCACGAAGCCCCAGTAGCGGGAATCGTGAGAGTTGTCGCGGTTGTCCCCCATCACGAACACGTGGCCGGGCGGCACCTTGACGGGCGACCAGGACCGCACACCCTCACCATAATTGTAGATAGCGGTGAACCTGTGCTGGTCGAGGGTCTCGTTGTAGGCCACGCACTGGCGGTGCTGCCAGTGATCCGACTCCTCGTCGATCTTGTCGTCGTACTCGCAAGGATGCGAGGTGACGCGCTCGTGCTCGACGGCCTGACCGTTGATGTAGACGACGTTGTTGCGGATCTCCACCGTGTCCCCCTCCACGGCGACGATGCGCTTGATGAAGTCCTTGTCCGGATCCTTGGGGAACTTGAAGACGATCACCTCGCCCCGCTCGGGCTTCCGGACCCCCATCCCGAACTTGTAGTCGGTAAACGGGATCCGCACCCCATAGATGAACTTGTTGACGAAGATGTGGTCGCCCACCTGGAGCGTGGGGATCATCGAGCCCGAGGGGATGCGGAACGCCTCGACGACGAAGGACCGAAGGAACAGGGCGATGAGGACGGCCACGCCGATCGACTCGGCATACTCGCGGGCGGTCGACTTGCGCGCGAAGGACAGGTGCTCGTCGAGCTTGGCGTCGAGCTGGTTCAGGGCCTCGCCCAGGCGCTCCCACTGCCGCGCCTCGAGCGCCTCCTCGAGCGCCTTCTCGGTGGCCGTGAGGTCGGCGGCCTGGGTCTCGTTGAGACGATACGCATAGCGCCCCCGGCCGCGGCGCGACTCCTTGAGCAGGAGCTTGGTCTCCTTGAGCGCCCGGCCCCGGCGCCACACGATCTCCAGCGCGTCGCGCTGCCCCACGTAGACCACGCCGCACAGGACGAGCACCGCCGCGCTCGTCACGAGGATGACGTACATATGCGGCTGGATCTCGCGCCCCGCGTTGTAGGTGTCGAGCATGTTCCAGCCGCACAAGACGGCGGCGAACACGGCGAGCATCACGAAGGTGTAGAATTGCTCGGCGAAAAATCCCATCAGCGGCCCGGGTTCGGGCTGCGCCTTGCGTATTTCCTTGCTCTTGCGTTCTGCCATCTTCGACCTGCCGTCTCGCTTGAGAAACCCGTGATTCCGGGCGTCTATTCCCTGCCCCGGTGATCCGCCAACGCTCCGCTCTACGCACCCGCCCGGGCCGCCGCAGCCGGGGGTCACCGCGGGCAGCCTCGCCTCTTCAGTCCACCTTCAAGACGGCGAGGAACGCCTCCTGCGGGATCTCCACGTTGCCGACCTGCTTCATGCGCCTCTTGCCTTCCTTCTGGCGCTCGAGGAGCTTCTTCTTGCGGGTGATGTCGCCGCCGTAACACTTGGCCGTCACGTTCTTGCGCAGCGCCTTGACCGTGGTCCGGGCGATGACCCGGGTGCCGATGGCCGCCTGCACCGCGACCTCGAACATCTGCTGCGGGATGAGCTCCTTCATCTTGACCGCCAGGTCCCGCCCGCGCTCGTAGGATCGGTCGCGGTGGCAGATGCACGACAAGGCATCGACCCGTTCGCCGTTGACCATGAGGTCGAGGCGGATCACGTCGGCCGTGCGGTACTCTTTGAACTCGTAGTCAAGCGACGCATAACCCCGCGAGATGGTCTTCAGCTTGTCGTAAAAGCCAAAGACGACCTCCGCAAGGGGCATGTCATAGCGCACGATGACCCGGTTGTCGCCGGCGTAGTCGATGCCGGTCTGGGTGCCGCGGCGATCCTGACACAGCGTGATGATGCCGCCCACGTACTCCTGGGGCGTGTGGATCGTCGCGGCGATGATCGGCTCCTCGATGTGGTCGAGCTTGCCCTCGTCGGGCAGCGCCGCAGGGTTGTTGATCTCCATCATCGAGCCATCGGTGACGGCGACGCGGTAACGCACCGAGGGAGCGGTGGTGATGAGGTCGAGGGCATACTCGCGCTCGAGCCGCTCCTGGACGATCTCCATGTGCAGGAGGCCGAGGAAGCCGCAGCGGAAGCCGAAGCCGAGCGCGGCCGAGGTCTCGAACTCGTACGTGAACGAGGAGTCGTTCAGGGCGAGCTTCTCCAACGCCTCGCGGAGGTCGACGTACTTGGCCGAGTCGGTCGGGAAGATACCCGCGAAGACCATCGGCTTGACCATCTTGAACCCAGGCAGCGGAGCCGCGGGCCGCTCCTGCTCGGTGACCGTGTCACCGATCTTCGTGTCCTGGACGGTCTTGATGTTGGCGATGACGAAGCCGACCTCCCCCACCGACAGCGACTCGAACTCGCGGGCAAAGGGCGTGTAGCCGCCGACGGACTGCACCTCGTAGTCCTTGCCCGTGGCGAGGAGCCGGATCTTGGTGCCCTTGGCCACGGTGCCGTTGACCACGCGCACGAGCATCACGACACCGCGGAAGTTGTCGTACCAGGAGTCGAAGATGAGGGCCTGCAGCGGCGCGTTCCGATCCCCGCGCGGCGGCGGGATCTGCCGGACCACCGCCTCCAGGGTCTCGTGGATGCCCTTCCCCTCCTTGGCCGAGGCCAGGATGGCGCCCGAGGCATCGAGGCCAATCACATCCTCGATCTGCTTCTGCGTCCCCGGGATATCCGCCGAGGGCAGATCGATCTTGTTGAGCACCGGCACGATCTCGAGGTTGTTGTCGAGCGCCAGATAGACGTTGGCCAGGGTCTGGGCTTCGACGCCCTGGGCGGCATCGACCACCAGCAGCGCCCCCTCGCACGCGCCGAGCGCCCGCGAGACCTCGTAGCCGAAGTCCACGTGACCGGGCGTGTCGATGAGGTTGAACTCGTACGTGGTGCCGTTGTCCGCGGTGTAGCTTAGCCGGACAGTCTGCGCCTTGATCGTGATGCCGCGCTCGCGTTCCAGCTCCATGTTGTCGAGGAACTGGTCCTTGCGCTCGCGCTCCGACAGGGCGCCGGTGTGCTCGATGAGCCGGTCGGCCAGGGTCGATTTGCCATGATCGATGTGAGCAATGATCGAGAAGTTGCGAATGAGATTGGGATCGGTGGGCATCGGCTACTCGAGGGTTGGGTCCCCCCGCAGGACCCGCGCCGCTTGGCGGCGTACTATATCCATTTGTGGGCGGCTGGCCAGCGCGTTTACCGCGACTTCAGATCGAAGAGCGATTGCTGCCCGGGGAGGATGTGTCCGTATTTCTCCAGCACGAGATCGATGCCCTCGCGAATGTACTCTGCCATCGGCACCTTGGTCTTCTCGTGGAGGACCTTCAAGCGTTCGTTCTGCTCGGGGGTGATGTAGACGGTGGTGGAGATTTTCTTGCGCGACATCGGGCCTGACCATACGTGACGGTAGGTCGGGGGTCAATCTCATGGCCGGCCCCAAAAACACATCGCCGGTCGCGCCGCCCTGCACGCCTTGCACCCTGGCAGGGGCCCATCTATCCTGCCTCGGGGGCCTAAGAGGCCTCGGAGGCGCGCTCTCGTGAAAAAGATGTCATTCAAATGTCGGCTGCTCTGGGCCCCCCTCTTCGGGGCTCTGCTAGTATGCGGGTGCACCAAGACCCCCAAGGCCAAGACGGCCAAAGACGCCAGCAAGGACGCCAAGCCAGCCCCGAACAACACCCCCGAACCGGTCGCGGCCGACCGTTCGCGCTGCGACCGCAGCGGCAAGAAGGTCGTCGAAGTCGACGTCAACCACGACGGCCGACCGGACGTCTGGAAGATCCTGAGCGAGACGACCGAGCCGGGGACCAGCGCCAAGGTCAACTCGATCTCCTGCAAGGAAGTCGACCTCAACTTCGACAACCACATGGACATGTGGGTCTATTACGACGACCGCGGCAACGTCACGCTGGAGGAGTTCGACCTCGACTTCGACGGTCGCATCGATCTCTGGACCTACCGCCAGCAGAACCGGCTCGTGCGCCAGGAGCTCGACACCAACTTCGACGGCAAGGCCGACATCTGGAAGTTCTACGAGAACGAGAAGCTCGTCCGCATCGAGCGCTCGAGCCAGAAGAACGGCCGGGTCGACGTCTGGGAGTACTACGAGGGCGGGAAGCTCGACCGGATCGGCTACGACACCAAGGGCACGGGCCAGGTGGACAAGTGGGACCGTGCCCCCGAGGAGCAACCTGACGCCCCCGGCACCACGCCCCCCAAGCCCGAATCCCCCCCCGCAGAGAAGAAGAGCTGACGCTAGGCGGTGACGGTATCAAACAACCCGAGTCTCTCTCGCCACCTGGCGGAGAAACCTGGGTTGTCGAATACCGTCACCCCACCTCATCACACGCGGCCGTAGCGGTCTTCGAGGCGCACGACGTCATCCAGCTCGGGCGTCGAGGCCTCGAGGACCTCGCAGTCCTCGAGCGCCGTCATGCGATGACGCATGTACGGCCGGATGTGGAACGTATCGCCCGGCCGCAGCTCGGTGAGCGTCGGCGCCTCCCCCTCGAAGAAGTGCTCGAGCAGCATGCGCCCCGACTGGAGGTAGATCGTCTCGTCCTTCTGGACGTGGTACTGCAGGCTCAGCGCCTGGCCCTGGATGATGTGCAGGGTCTTGCCCACGTAACGGTCTGTGTGTGCCCAGATGATCTCGTAGCCCCAGGGCTTGTCGACTCGGCGCATGAACTGTCTCTAGAGGGAGGATGGGTAACCTAGCTCGACCCCTGATGACAGGCAAGGACGCGGGGAGGCAAAGGACTCGGAGAGGGTACCCCTCGGGGCGTCGTTTGCGCAACGCTCTCGCCGAGAGCGGGTTCCTCAAGCCGTGGCCAAAGCAACCACGCTAACGCCCGAAGCAGCCCGCTAACTCTCGGGCGGCGTCTTGAGGTCGCCGCCTCCCTCCGCCATATCGGTGTCGCAGCGTGGCTTGACGGCGCGACGCGGCTGGGTGCTCGAGAACTCCGTCAGCATCACCGGATTGTCGCGAAACGGCGTGCTCTCCGTCAGCGCATCATGGAGTACCATCATCGCGCCATGCACGAGCCCTCGTCAGACGATCTGATCCAATGGGTCCTCGACGCGCGGCGGCGCACGCAAGCGCTGGTCGCCGACCTCGACGACGTGCAACTCCTCGGCCCCCGGCTGGCGATCGTCAACCCGCCGCTCTGGGAGATCGGGCACGTCGCCTGGTTCCAGGACAAGTGGGTCCTGCGCCATGCCGCCGGGCGCCCGCCGCTCCGCGACGACGGCGACGCGCTCTACGATTCGGCGGCCATCCCCCACGACGACCGCTGGGACCTGCCGCTGCCTTCGCGCGCCGCGACCCTCGCCTATCTCCAGGCCGCGTGCGACGCCGTGGTCGAGCGCCTCGGCCGTGGCCCGTTGTCTGACGAGGAGCGGTACTTCGTCCAGCTCACCGTGTTCCACGAGGACATGCACGGCGAGGCCTTGGCCTACACCCGTCAGACCCTCGGCTACCCGACGCCGTCGTGGATGAGGCTCGAAGACGGATCCGCCGCGGACACCGGCGGCCTGGCAGGCGACGCGCGGGTCGGCGGCGGCGAGTACCGGGTGGGCGCGAACCCAGACGACGGCGGCTTCGTCTTCGACAACGAGAAGTGGGCGCATCCCGTGCGGCTGCGCCCCTTTCGCATCGCGCGCGCCGCCGTCACACAAGCGGAGTTCGCTCGTTTCGTCGACGCCGGCGGGTACCAACGCTCGGAGCTCTGGTCGCCGGCAGGCTGGACCTGGCGGTGTGCCCACGACGCGCGGCATCCGGTCTACTGGCGACGCACTGAAGGCACCCCCACGGGCTGGGAGCGGCGCGTCTTCGATCGCTGGATCCCCCTCGAGCCGCACCGGCCGATGCTCCATGTCAACTGGTACGAGGCCGACGCCTTCTGCCGCTGGGCCGGCCGGCGCCTGCCCACCGAGGCGGAGTGGGAGGTCGCGGCGTCCACCCTGCCAGGCGACGCGCGCCGCCGCCGCTATCCCTGGGGCGACGCGGCGCCGACCGCCGAGCGGGCGCAACTCGGGGGCCTGAGCGCCGTCGCCGCGCCGGTCGCCGCGTGCGCCGCCGGCGAGAGTGGTTGGGGTTGCCGCGGGATGCTCGGTGGCGCCTGGGAGTGGTGCAGCGACGACTTCTTGCCCTACCCTGGCTTCGTCGCGGATCCTTACAAAGAGTACTCGGCGCCCTGGTTCGGCACGCACAAGGTCCTCCGCGGCGGCTGCTTCGTCACGCAGCCGCGACTCCTCCGCAACACCTGGCGGAACTTCTACACACCCGACCGCCGCGACGTGTGGGCTGGCTTTCGTACGTGCGCGCTCGACGCTTGAACATCCTCATCGTGACGCCGGCGGCGGCCGGGTCGCGCAAGGGCAACCGGGTGACCGCCCTGCGCTGGGCGGGCCACCTCCGCGCGCTCGGGCATCACCTCGTCCTCCGTCACGAATGGACCGGCGAGCCCTGCGACGTCCTGGTCGCCCTGCACGCCGTGCGCAGCGCCGAGGTGGTCCGGCGAAGCCGCGAGGAGGCGCGAGCGCGTCCCATCATCGTCTGCATGACCGGAACGGACCTCTACGGTGATCTCGAGCACGACGCGGTCGCGATGGAGACGATCGAGCGGGCAGACCGGCTGGTCGTCCTCCAATCAGAGGGCGTGACCGCGCTCCCACCGCGGCTACGGGCCAAGGCGCGCGTCATCCACCAGTCGGTCCCACCTTTCCGAGCGCCCGGGGAGCGGCCCCCCCCGCCCGATCCCGGCTTCCCCGTCGCGGTGCTCGCGCACTTGCGCACAGTCAAGGACCCGCTGCGCATGGCCGCGGCGGCGCGGCTCCTGCCTGCGTCGTCGGCGCTGCGGGTGATCCATCTCGGCGCCGCGCTCGATGCCGAACTGGCCGCGACCGCGCGCGCCGAAATGGCGGCGAACCCACGCTACGAGTGGCGGGGCGATGTCCCCCGCCGGGAGGCGCTCGCGATCCTGGAGCGCTGCCGGCTGCTCGCGCTCACGTCGGTCCTCGAAGGCGGCGCCAACTGCGTCTCCGAGGCGCTCGCGCTCGGCGTCCCCGTCGTGTCGACGCGCATCGCCGGCTCGATCGGGCTCCTCGGCGCCGACTATCCTGGATACTTCGAGGTCGGTGACACGGCGGCGCTCGCGTCGCTCCTCCTGCGGGCCGAGAGCGACGCGGAGTTCTATGCCGCGCTCACCGCCGCCTGCGTCGCCCGCCGCGCGCTCGTCGACCCGGCTCGTGAGCGGCAGGCCTGGGCAGAGCTCCTCGCCGAGTTACCGCTCGACGCCGTACCGCCCGCGGCGCCAGCGCCGTCCGCCTGATCCCCCACCAAGCCCGACAGACGCCTCATACTCCCCATCCGGGACCGCAGCGAGCTTCATGTGAGGTACGTTGCGCACGATGACGGCGCTCTACTCGACACTCCAGAAGGTCTTCGGTTTCAGCAGCTTCCGCGACGGCCAAGAGCGCGTCTGTGACGCGCTCCTCGCCGGCCGCTCGGCGCTCGCGATCTTCCCGACCGGCGGAGGCAAGTCGCTCTGCTACCAGCTCCCGGCGCTGCTCCTGCCGGGCCTGACACTCGTCGTCTCGCCCCTCATCGCCCTCATGAAGGACCAGGTCGACTTCCTGAAGTCGAAAGGCGTGCCGGCGGCACGGCTCGACTCCTCGCTCGACGCCGCCGAGACGGCCGCGATCCTCGATGGCATCGCTGCGGGACGACTCAAGCTCTTATACGTCGCTCCCGAACGTTTCCTGAACGAGCGTTTTCTCGACCGCATGGCCCGGGCCCGCATCAGCCTGCTCGCGATCGACGAGGCCCACTGCATCTCCCAGTGGGGACACAACTTCAGGCCCGATTACTTGAAGCTGGCCGAGTACGCCCGGCACCTGCGCGCCGAACGAGTGCTCGCATTGACGGCGACCGCCACCCCTCGGGTCGGCGAGGACATCGCGGCCGCCTTTGCCATCGCCAGGGACGACCGCGTGCTGACGGGGTTCTACCGCCCCAACCTCACGCTCGAGTTCGTATCGGTCTCGCGCGACACGCGCGACGACGTCCTCCTCGCGTCCAGCTTCGACGGCCCCACCATCGTGTACGTCACGCTCCAGAAGACGGCCGAGCGGATCGCCCGGAAGCTCGCGAGCCAGGGCCTCGCCGCGCGGGCCTACCACGCGGGGATGGAGTCCGACGAGCGGGCCGCGATCCAGGACTGGTTCATGGCCGGCGACGACCGGATCGTGGTCGCCACCATCGCCTTCGGGATGGGCATCGACAAGTCCAACATTCGCGCCGTGGTTCACTACAACCTCCCGAAGAGCCTCGAGAGCTACACGCAGGAGATCGGACGCGCCGGACGCGACGGGAAGCCGTCCCTCTGCCGGATGCTCGCCTGCCGCGACGACCTGCCGACGCTCGCGAACTTCGTCTACGGCGACACACCGACGCGGACGGCGGTCGAGGGCGTGGTGGCCGCGCTACTCGATCGGGGCCCAGCGGTCGAGGTCAGCTACCGCACGCTCTCGGATGCCCATGACATGCGCGAGCTCGTGGTCAAGACGCTCGTGACCTACCTCGAGCTCGACGGCCTCGCGAAACAGACGACGCCGATCTACGCCGAATACAAGTGGAAGTACCTCACGCCGCGCGATCGGGTCCTGGCGCAGTTCGACGAGGCGCGACGCCGCTTCCTCGACGCGGTGTTCGCGGCCGCGACCGAGGGGCGGACATGGGCGAGGCTCGACCTGGCGGAGGCCGCCGAGCGGCTCGGCGAGCCTCGCGAGCGGCTCGTGCGAGCGCTCGACTACCTGGCAGAGAAGGGCCACCTCGAGCTGCAGGCCACCGGCCTGCGGCAGCGGCTCGTCGTGCTGCGTCGCCCGGACGATCGTGCGGCGCTCATCGGCTCGCTCGTAGAGCGGTTCGAGACGCTGGAGGCGCGCGAGGTCGCCCGGCTCCAGGAAGTCGTGGACTTCGTCGAGGGCGATGGGTGCCACACCACGCGGCTGGTCGGTTACTTCGGCGAGCGACTCGAACGCCCCTGCGGACACTGCACATTCTGTCTCACGGGGAAGCGTGTACGCCTCGAGCCAGCGACACCGCCGGCCCCCTTTCCCTCGGCCGCGGAGATCCGGGCGCTGCGGGCCGAATCCCCGAACGCGCTCGCCGAACCCCGCTCGGTCGCGCGTTTTCTCTGTGGGCTGACATCGCCTGCGCTCACGCGCGGCAAGCTCAGCCGGCACCCTCTTTACGGATCCCTCACCGAGGCGGACTTCCGAGACGTCCTCGAGTGGGCCTCGCGCCAGGGCACCGCGCCTCGCGACCACGGCGGATGATGGGTCAGCCCACCGTATTCACGGCGGGCCGGCAAAGAGGCCTGGCTAGCGACAGGAAGCCATTCTGGGGACGGTTTAAGTTGGCTGGGGAGGCGGGGGGGAGTTGTAGTGGCTCCTCAGGGAATCGAACCCCGAACCTTACGCGTATGAAGCGTCTGCTCTAACCAGTTGAGCTAAGGAGCCGGGCAGGGCCAATCAGCTAGCACCATGCCTCCCTTCTGTCAATACCATCCCCACTTGGATGGCTCCCATCCAGGGGATCCAGGAGGCCGTCCACGGGCTCTCACACCTCGTCCACGGGCTCTCAGAGCCCGTCCACGGGATGGATCCATCTCGTCCACGGTTTCGGACCCAGTCCACGGGCTCTCACACCTCGCCCACGGGCACTCGAGCCCGTCCACGGGATGATCCATCTCGTCCACGGGCTTCCGGAGCCCGTCCACGGGCTCTCACACCTCGTCTACGGGCTCTCACACCTCGTCCACGGGATGGATCCATCCCGTCGTCTACTTTTTAGCAGACGAACAAGGCTAACCTGACCCCCCCTATAGGGGGCCGGGGGCGTCTTGGCTCTTGCCCAATGAGACCTGGTTTCCGCATAATCACCCCGAGCCCCCCCCATGCGCATCGGCATCTTCTCCGACACTCACGCAAATCTCGAGGCACTGACAGCGGTGTTCGAGCGCTTTCGCGAAGAGGGCGTCGACCAGCTCGTCTGTCTCGGGGACACCGTCGGTTACGGTGCCAGCCCCAACGAGTGTTGCGATCTCGTCCGCGAGCACGCCGCCTTCACCATTCTCGGCAACCATGACGCCGCCGTCGCCGGCCGGATGGATTACAGCTACTACTACGACGCCGCGCGCAACGCGCTCGATCTCCATGCGTCGTTGATGACGCCGGCCAACATGGCCTGGCTCAAGTCGCTGCCGTTCGAGGTCCGCCAGGACCACGTCCAGTTCTGCCATGGTTCGCCGGTCAACCTCGAGGAGTTCGAGTACATCTTCGCCCCCGACCAGGCGGCCCGGTGTCTCCCCGAGTTCGACCGTCTGGCCGATGTCACGTTCATCGGCCATTCGCACCTCTGCAAGGCCTTTGCCCTGACCCGGGACGAGGTCTATGAGGTGGTGGCCAACCGCTTCGAGGTCCGGCGCGGTCTGCGCTACATCGTCTCGGTGGGCTCGGTGGGGCAGCCGCGCGACTATGACCCGCGGGCGAGTTACACGATCTACGACACCACCACGCGGGTCTTCGAGTTCAAGCGGGTCGACTACGACGTCGAAGCGGCAGCGCGCAAAATTTTTGCCATCTCGCAGCTGGAACGTAATTTCGGCAACCGCCTGTTCGTCGGCATCTGATGCCCCTCCCCTGCCGCCCTCCGGGCCGCGGCTCCCCCTCGTCTTCGGCACGGCCGGAACCCATTTCATTCACCGGAATCCATTTCGATCGATGGATGGCTACCGCCTTCACAGCGACGGCGATCGCCTCTGCCGGCTCGCCGCAGGCTTTCAGCGCGCTGCGATCGCCTCTCGGAACGCCGAAGGTCGCCTCGGGCCTTGCCAACGCATCTTTTGTGGCTAGAACCGTGATCGACATTCCGCTCTTTTTGTCCCAGATTGCCCCGAGTTCCCCCCAAGTGGCTACTGGAGGAGCCAGTGGCTGATCCTCTCGACGCGCCGCGATATATTGACATTCGCCTGATTTGCGGTAACTTTTACGTGTCGTGGGTGTATCGAACCGCGAAGCTATGGGCAATTTTGTCACAGCGCCCAGCACTGACGCGGCGGTCCCCTTGAGCGGCAAGTCTAGGAAACCCAAAGCATCTTCTCGGAGTCTGAGAAGTAGGCACGAGGGATGCTTTGGGAGAGGCGCAACCTGGCCCCATGCCAGCGTCCGAGAGCTTGGAGGAACAATGATGCAGTTCCATGTGGGTGATAAAGCAGTTTATCCGTCTCAGGGCGTGGCCGAGGTGGTGGGCATCGATAAGAAGGAGATCATGGGCAAGATCCAGCACTTCTACGTGCTGCGGATCATGGATTCCGACATGCGGATCCTGGTCCCGGTGGACAAGGCCGAACAGGTCGGTCTGCGCGAAGTGGTGCAGGAGGATCAGATCAAGGAGGTCTTCAACATCCTCCGTGAGAAGGAAGTTCACATCGACAAGCAGACCTGGAACCGGCGCTATCGCGGCTTCATGGAGAAGATCAAGACCGGCAGCCTGTTCGAGGTGGCCGAGGTCTACCGCGACCTGTATCGCCTCAAGACCACCAAGACACTCTCCTTTGGCGAGCGCCGCATGCTCGACACGGCGAAGAACTTGATCGTCAAGGAGCTGTCCGTGGCCCGCAAGACCTCCGAGGTCAAGGTCGAGAAGGAACTGGAGCGCATGGTCTCCTGCTGACCCCGCTCCCCTGCCCTACCCTCCCCTCCTCCGATAGAGTAGCCCTACCCGATCAGGGTTACTGATCCTCAAGCGATTGTTGGTTCATTGACTTCGGGCTCCATCGTTTGCTCGGGAGCCTGCCAGGCCTGTCGATGCTCATGCTCGGCAAGCCAGTCGCGCACAAGAGGAAAGATCTCTGCCGGCGCATGCTGGCCGAGCAGTAGATCGAAGTGCCCATAGTTCGCGGCGAACTTCTGTGCCCGCGAGCAAATGACGAAGCGCTTGTCAGGGCTACAGATGGTGTCATGAGTGGCTTTGACGGCATCTGGAGGGGCCAGGAGATCGCGTGAACCGGCCAGAAAGAGGGTCGGTGTCTCCAAGCGTGACAGTTCCGCCCGGTAGTCCCGCCGTTGATCCAGCGAGCGAAAGACGTCGTTCATCAGCCAGTCGCCATACTGGAGCAACTCATTGCGGGCGAAGTTGGCGATGAGGTTCACCATGATGTAGCGCTGGGTGAGTCCCTCGAGGTTCTCCGGATTGTGGATGAGCTGCAGCGGGGAGAGATGGAAGTAGCCGGAGAGCGGGGCGAGGACCCGCATGAGGAAGCGATGGCGCATCCACCGCAAGTTGCGGATGAGCCGTCCCGAGAGATAGGTGCGGGTCCGTTTGAAGCTGCTCGGTCCTGCGATGGATACGAGTGAGGCGATCTCTGTGGTCCGATGGGGATCGGTCAGGAAGGCATAGGCCGCCAGCGCACCGGTCGAGAAGCCCACGAGGTGCAGACGCTGTGCGCCCGTGGCGTGAAGGATGGCGGCGGTCGCGGCGGGCAGGTCCTGCTCCACATACTCATCGAAGCACCAGTCGTAATGGAGACCGGAGAACAAGCGCGGCCGGGTTGAATAGCCGCGCCCGCGGAGCTCCACCATCCACACGTCATAGCCGCTGCGCGAGAGATAGAGCGCAAGAGACCGCTCATCGGTGAGGTCGAAGTTGTATCGATTGGCGGCGATGCCGTGTATGAGCAGGACCGGCTCGCCGCGCGACGGCCCCACGGGGCGATGCCGGATCACGGCGATGCGCCAGCCATCCCCGGTGCGGGCGAAATGGACCTCGTCCGGGTAGCGCGGCAGGGCGAAGTATCGCGAGGCCAGAAAGGCGATCCCCGTGAGGAGCGCGAGACCGATGATCAGGCTGCCGACCAGGGCGAGCACCGTCCACATGGCCGGGAGTCTACCCCAAGCCGGAGGGGCAGAGAAAAGCGGCGGTCGGTCGCTCACTGGGTTTGGTCATAAGACGATCTCTCGGCTGCATCCCCGCTGTAGCCCCCCGTTCTGAACACCTCCAATACGCTGGGCCGTGCTCATAATCACCAACTTCCAAGCGACCTTGGTGCCCGGATCTCGATGAGCAATGCTTGACGGCAGCGTTCGAATCCGGAAAACATAGCTACGAATGCAGATACATGTCGCAGAGTGCGACCTCACCGATCTGCCCGTGGATGCGGTCGTCAATCCTACCAATTCCCTGGGTCTGATGACCCAGGGGGTGGCGGCGAGCCTGCTCAAGAAGGGGGGGCAGATCATCGAGGACGAGGCCAAGGCCTCGGCCCCGATCGCCGTGGGCGCGGCGGTCGTGACAACGGGGGGAACGCTGTACGCCCGCCATGTGATCCATGTCCCCACCATCGAGGAACCGGGGGCCAAGCCGAGCATCGAGAGCATCCGCCGAGCGACTCGCGCGGCGCTCGTGGCCTCGGTGGCACGCGGGCTCAACACGATCGGTCTTCCGCCGATCGTAGACAGCGCCAACGCCGTCCCGTTCGAAGAGACGGCCCGGGCCATGGTGGACGAGCTACGCGCTCACCGGCAGACGATCCCGAGCACCGTGTACCTGGTCACCCTTCAGAAGGAGATGCTCTTCGCCTTCGAAGATGCCTTGCGCAACGCCTACGCACCAGGATAGCCTGCTGATCAGGTGTATTTCCCGAGGGAGCCCCGCCGGGCGCCTTGATTGACACCCCCTTGGGGCTTCCATATACTCGCCGCGGTTTCGATTTTCGGGAAGGATTTCATGGCCGTCGATTACGGACCGGTGCTGGTGGCGCTGCTCGTTGGCTTGACCCTGGGCGTGGTGTTCCTCGTCCTGGCGATGTTGCTCGGGCCCAAGCATGAATCCGCCGAGAAGCTCGCCCCCTTCGAGTGCGGGTCAGAGCCCATCGGCTCGCCCCGCGTGCGTTTCTCCGTGAAGTTCTACCAGGTCGCGATCCTGTTCCTGGTCTTCGATATCGAATCCGCCTTCCTCTATCCCTGGGCGGTCCTGTTCCGCAAGCTGTCCTGCGCGGGCCAGGTCGTGGGCACCTCCTGCCTCGGTACGGTCACATCCTTTGGCTTCGTCGAAATGTTGGTTTTTCTTGCGGTTTTGGTGGTGGCGTTGGCGTACACTTGGCGTAAGAAAGCGATTGGCTGGGGTTAGCCAGAGATAGCGACATGGCACTCGAATTCTACAGCACGCGGCTCCAGGAAGCGGTCAACTGGGCACGCAAGTACTCCCTCTTCCAGTATCCCTTTGTCACGGCCTGCTGCGGCATGGAGTTCATGGCCGTGTGGGGGCCCAAGTACGATATCGGCCGCTTTGGCGCCGAGTTCCCCCGCTTCTCGCCCCGCCAGGCGGACTTGCTGATTGTGGTGGGGACGATCACCGAGCGTCAGGGCCCGGTGCTCCGCCGCGTGTGGGAGCAGATGTGCGAGCCCAAGTGGGTGATCGCCTTCGGCGTGTGCGCCTCGACCGGGGGCTTCTATCAGAACTACTCGGCCATGCCGGGCTGTGATCAAGTGATCCCGGTGGACATCTACATCCCTGGCTGCCCGCCCCGGCCGGAGCAGGTGCTCGATGGCTTGCTCATGTTGCAGGACAAGATCAAGAAGGGCGAAGGCTGGGTGCAGCAGCGCGAGAAGCGCGAGCACGAGGCGCAGCTGCGGGCCAAGGGCAAGCTCCCGGTGGTGTCATGAGCGTCCAGGCCCTCGAGAGGCTCAAGGCGCAGTTCGGGGACGCCATTCGCGCCACCCATGCCCAGCACGGCGACGAGACCGCGATTGTGGACCCGGCCCAGATCGTGGAGATCTGCCGCTTCCTGCACGATGAGCCGGGACTCGGGTTCGACATGCTGGTCGATGTCACGTGCGTCGACACGCTCGGCCTCGACAAACGCGAGCAGGGGCGCTTCGAGGTGGTCTATCACCTGCTCTCGACCCAGAGCGGACGTCGCCTGCGGATCAAGGCCCCGATCGACGAGGGCGAGAACGGCGAGAACCCCGAGATTGACAGCGTGATGCCCATCTGGAAGGGCGCCAACTGGTTCGAGCGCGAGGCCTGGGACATGTTCGGGGTGCGCTTCCGGGGCCACCCGGACCTGCGGCGCATCCTGCTCTACGAAGAGTTCATCGGACACCCCCTGCGCAAGGATTACCCCAAAGATCGACGGCAGCCGCTCGTGCGGCGGGACTTCAGCTAGAACATGACCCATATTCCACCGACGACGCCGAATACGGCGCCAAATACATCGGCGCTCCGCAAGATGGTCCTGGGCGCCAAGGTGGCCGAGGACCTCGACCAGGAGGACGATCTCCCGACCGAGGCGATGACGGTCAACATGGGACCGTCCCACCCGGCCATGCACGGCACCGTGCGCATCGTGCTCACCCTCGAGGGGGAGACGGTGCGCGAGGCCGACGTGCAGGTGGGCTTCCTCCATCGCTGCTTCGAGAAGGAATCGGAGCACGCCACCTGGACCCAGATCTTTCCCTACACCGATCGCCTGAACTACGTGTCGCCCATGCTCAACAACGTGGGCTATGCGGTGGCGGTCGAGAAACTCCTCGGCCTCACGGATCGCATCCCCGAGCGCGCGCAGTACATCCGCGTCATCGTGGGC
This sequence comes from Polyangia bacterium, assembly GCA_036263495.1. Taxonomy (GTDB): domain Bacteria; phylum Myxococcota_A; class Polyangia; order Palsa-1104; family SHYY01; genus DATAGU01. Next base: position 35,255 of record DATAGU010000112.1, read on the forward strand.
GAGATCTCACGCATCACGGATCACCTGACGTGCCTCGGCGCGAGCGCCATGGAGCTCGGGGCCATGACGCCCTTCTTCTGGATGGTCAAGGCGCGTGAGTGGCTGTGGGAGCTCCTCGAGGAGGTCTCCGGGGCGCGGCTCACGCACTCCTACGTCCGGATCGGCGGCGTGGTGAACGATCTGACGCCCGACTTTGCGCCCAAGCTGCGCAAGATCCTCGCGGACGTGCGCAAGGCGCTCAAGGACGTGGATGACGTTCTGACGCGGAACCGGCTCTTCCGCGACCGCATGGACGGAGTCGCCCAGATCTCGAAGGAGGATGCGATCTCCTACGGATGGACGGGCCCGGCGCTGCGATCGACGGGTGTCCCGTACGACGTCCGCAAGGATCATCCCTATCTGGTCTATGACCGCTTCGACTTCGACGTGCCGGTCGGGTCGCAGGGCGACAACTTCGACCGCTACGCGGTCCGCTGCGAGGAGATGCATCAGTCGATGCGCATCCTCGAACAGGCCCTCGTGCAGATCGCCGAGGTCGGCCCGGGTCCCATCCTGGTCGATGATCCGCGCATCGTGCTGCCGCCCAAGTCCTCGGCGTACAACACGATCGAGGGGATGATCAATCACTTCAAGCTGATCGTCGACGGGATCAAGGTGCCGCCAGGAGAGGTCTACTCCTATACCGAGGGCGGCAACGGCGAGCTCGGCTTCTATATCGTCTCCGATGGGACGGGGCAGCCCTTCCGGGTGCGCTGCCGTCCGCCCTGCTTCGCCATCGTGCAAGCACTGCCCGATCTCATCCGCGGGGGCAATCTGGCAGATATCATTCCCACGTTCGGCATGATGAATATGATCGGCGGCGAGTGCGACCGCTGATTCGAAAGAACACCGCCCACTGAAGCGATCGGAGTGTGCGGCGCCCGAGGGAGCAGGGCCACGACTCCTTTCCTTGATGACATCTTGTCCTACGAGTTGTTACCGCCGCTGCCTGGAGGGCCGGCGGGGCGAGGCGAATGATTATGGCCGAGGAAAAGACGCAGTCGCCGGCGACGGTGACCCTTAAGATCGACGGTCACACGGTCACCGTGCCCAAGGGCACCAACCTGCTCGAGGCGGCCGAATCGATCGGCATCCCGATCAGTTACTTCTGCTATTTTCCGGGGCTCTCTTCCCCGGCCGTGTGTCGCCAGTGCCTGGTGGATGTAAAGGGGCAGCCGAAGCTCGTGCCCTCCTGCTACACCCCGGTGGCGGACAACATGGAGGTCCAGACGTCGACCGAGAAGGTCCTGGCCTCACGGCGGCAGATGCTGGAGTTCACGCTCGTGAACCATCCGGTCGACTGCCCCATCTGCGACAAGGCGGGCGAGTGCCTCCTGCAGAAGCTGTACATGGAGTGGGATGGGTCGGAGTCGCGGGTCGATCTGAACAAGGTCCACAAGCCCAAGGCCGTGGATCTCGGCCCCGAGATCGTCCTCGATGCCGAGCGCTGCATCCTGTGCACGCGCTGCATCCGGGTGTGCGACGAGGTGGCGGGGACGCACCAGCTCGAGATGTCGTTCCGCGGGGATCACGAGGTGCTCGGGACCGCTCCGGGCAAGCGCCTCGATCATCCCTACTCGATCAACACGGTGGATGTGTGCCCGGTGGGCGCGCTCACCTCGAAGGATTTCCGGTTCACGATGCGCGCCTGGGAGCTCTACGCGACGCCGTCGGTGTGCCCGGGGTGCGCCACCGGCTGCAACGTCGAGGTCCATCATGCCCAGGGACGGGTGTGGCGCATGGTGCCGCGGCACAATCCAGAGGTGAACAAATACTGGATGTGCGATGAGGGGCGCTCCTCCTACAAGGAGCTGACGGAGCGGCGCGTGGTCGGGGCGCGGCATACGGATGATCCGGTGCCGCTCGACAAGGCGCTCAGCCACGCGGCCGAACGCCTGGCCAAGGCGCGCGAGGAGGGGCGGGGCATCGGCGTGGTCTTCGGCGCCCAGGCGACCAACGAGGATCTGTATCTCCTCGGCCGTGTGGTCTTCGACATCCTCGACGTGCAGCACGTCTATATCGGGGGCCGGCCGGCGGTGCCGGAGCGGGCCGATGCCATCCTGCGAGTGGCGGACGTCAATCCCAACCGCGCGGGAGCCCAGATCCTGTCGCGCGGCCGGGCCGGTGAGCTGAGTGATCTCGAGCGTGCGATCACCGACCGCCGCCTGGCGGCGCTCTGGGTCGTCGGTGAGGATGTCCCCCTCAGTGAGGCGGCCCTCTCCGCGCTCGGCAACGTGGATGTCATCGTCCAGGGCGTGCACGAAAATGCGCTCACCGAGCGCGCCCGCGTGGTGTTGCCCGCGGCGGCCTGGGCCGAAGTGGATGGGACGTTTACCCGCACGGGCCCGGCCCCCTGGGTGTCGAACGCGCACCGCCCATCGGCTTGGAACCTCGACGGGGGCGTCCCCGAGGGGCCTGGCAAGCTCGTGCAGCGCATCCGGCGCGTGCTCGACCCACCGGGCGGCGCGATGCCTCACTGGGAGCTGATCGCCGGGATCGCGCGCAAGCTGGGGGTCGCCATCGAGCTCCCTGCCCGCGTCCTGGTGCTGTTCAACGAGATGAAGGCGAAGGTGCCGGAGCTCTCGGATGCCCAGTGGGGGCGTCCGGTGCCGCTCACGCAGCTTCGCTTCGCTGGATCGAGAGGCTGAGCCATGGCCATCCTGGTCATCATCATCCCCATCGTCGCCTTCCTCGTGCTGGGGGCGGTCGCCACGGTGTTGTTCGGCTGGCTCCTCCCCACGCTCGCGGCGCAAGTGAGCTGGCTCAGCTGGGTCGGTTCGAGCTGGTTCCTCGCGCTCATCAAGAGCGTGTTCGTGATCCTCGGCCTGGTGATGCCGCTCGCTGGAGTGCTCACCTGGATGGAACGGCGCCAGTCGGCGATGATGCAGGACCGCCTGGGGCCGAATCGCGCCTATGTCGAGGTGATGGGGCATCAGGTCCGTGCCTTTGGCCTGATGCACTTCGTGGCCGACGCGATGAAGATGCTCTTCAAAGAGGATTTCATTCCGGCCAAGGCCAACCGCTTCCTCTTCTCGCTGGCCCCGATCCTGGCCATCTCGCCGGTGTTCATCGTCTTTGGCATCGTGCCCTGGGGCTCGGGCGTGTGTCCCGGGGCGCTCACCAACACCATCGCCACCGAGCAGCTGCGGCAGTGCATCGGCGGGCCGACGGTGCCGGCGGCAGGGATCCCGTTCCAGGTGGTGAACCTCGAGGTGGGGCTCCTCTTCTATTTCGCCATCGCTTCGCTGGCGGTCTACGGCACGACGCTCGCCGGTTGGGCCTCCTACAACAAGTGGTCGCTCCTCGGTGGGCTCCGCGCCTCGTCACAGATGATGTCCTACGAGGTGACGATGGGGCTGTCGATCCTGGGCGCCTTCCTGGTGTACGGCACGCTCGAGCCCATGCAGATCGTGCTCGCCCAGGGGAACAATCCTCTGCACTGGGGCATCGTGACCCAGCCGCTCGGCTTCATCTTGTTCTTCACCGCGGCCATCGCCGAGACCAAGCGCACGCCCTTCGACATCCCCGAGGGGGAGCCGGAGGTCATCGGTTACTTCGTCGAGTATTCGGGGCTGCGCTTCGGCATGTTCTTTCTCGCCGAGTTCATCGAGATCGTCTTCATCTCGGCGATCATCACCACCGTGTTCCTCGGTGGCTGGCAGCTGCCGGGGCTGGAGGCGAGCGGCTTTGGTCGCCTGGAACTGCCGCACGGGGTGGTGGTGACCCTGCAGTTTGCTACCTTTGCGTTCAAGGTGTTCTTCCTGTGCTGGCTGCAGTTGATGATCCGGTGGACGCTTCCACGTATGCGCCCGGATCAATTGATGGGCTTTGGCTGGAAGAAGCTGCTCCCTGCGTCGCTGATCAATGTGCTGGTGACGGCGTTCGTCGTCCTCATGCTCTTCGGAGGTAAGTAGTGGGTAACATCCAGGTCAAGGTGGTGGCTCGTCCGGCGTCCTTCGAGCAGGACATGTATTTCTCGGCGGTGGTCAAGGGACTCGGGGTGACGATGCGTCACTTCTTCGAGAACCTCTTCCAGGGCAAGAGCATCGTCACGGTTCAATACCCCGAGGAGATCCAGCCCTATCCCAAGCGCAACCGCGGGCTGCATCACCTCACCAAGCGGGAGGACGGGTCGGTCCGCTGCGTCGCCTGCATGTGCTGCCCCACGGCCTGCCCTGCCCACTGCATCACCATCGTGGCCGAGGAGACCGGTAACCCGGACGAGAAGCGCCCGCTCATCTTCGAGATCGACGAGCTGCGCTGCGTGGTCTGCGGGCTCTGCGTGGAGGCCTGTCCGTGTGACGCGATCCGCATGGATACCGGGACGCATGCCGCGCCGGTCGAGCGCCGCGCGGATGCGGTGCTGGGCAAGCTCGATCTGATGCAGCTCACGAAGACCGTGTCTGCGGCGCACCAGGGTGGACTGGGCGGCGAGTGGCGGGAACAGCAGCCGCCGATCCGTACGGATCATCCGCAGTCACCTCAAGGGACCCCGGGGGCAACCGCGACCTCGGAGGGGATGCACCAGGTCACTCACGCCCAGGCCGTGGCAGCTGCCGGGGGGCACTCTTCCCATCATTGATGCAGGTCAGGATCTATCGATCCCCCTGTCGCGCTTGACCCTCCCCCACCCCGCCGTTATATTTCCTTTCAAACCTGTCTGTCCGGTGCGTGAGGAGGAGGATGTTTTTTCCCTACGATGATTGAACCAGGGATCCGCCGCTGACCGTGGCGTGCATACCCGCGAGTCGGGAAGCCCATAGCGGTCATTTGCGGAGCCCACCTACTGATGTAGGGGTTCAAACTCCTTTTCCAACGGCCAGGACGGGGGTTTTATGACCGGCATCTTTCTATCGCGATACGCGGGAAAGATGCCGGTCTCTTTTTGTGCCCAATGAAACTGTGGGGTGGCGGTCGGGGGGAGGGGCTCGCGGCGGGTCAGCGAGAGTGGTGCAGAGAGACGATGCCGACGTAGGCGTAGCCCACGAGGAAGAGGCAGAGGAAGGGGAGCGAGATCCAGTGGCCACCGCGAACGGCGGCGTAGATGGCCACGCTGAAGTAGACGGCAAAGAGGATCTCGATGAGGGGGACGATGGTCTTGGCCGCGCGATACCGCTTGGCGCGCCATTGCTCGAAGCGGGCGCGTACGCCGTGCTTGGGCGTGCGCACGAACTCGCCCGAGGAGCGGCCGACGAGCGCCTCGAGCACGGCGCGCGTCTGGTTGATGCACAGGCCGATGCCGAGGGACATCATGAGCGGCAGCCGCTTGAGCGTGGTCCACCAGTTGTTGGCGATCTCCCGCTGCGAGGTGATGTAGAACGAGGCGATCGACAGGGTCGTGCCGAAGAAGAGTGGCAGGTCGATCATGAGCACCTCGCGCCAGCCGTGCTGCGTCCGTACGAGCAGGTTGGGGAGGAGCAGGATCGACAGGAGGAGCAGCAGGGGGTAGGCGAAGTTATTGGTGAGGTGGAAGAATGCCTCCAGCTTCACGTCCCACGACAGGGGCGCCCGCAGGATGGTGGGGAGGAGCTTCTTGCCCACCTGGATGGAGCCCTTGGCCCACCGGAACTGCTGTGACTTGAAGGAGTTGATCTCGACCGGCAGTTCGGCGTCGGACACCACGTCGGGCAGGTAGATGAACTTCCAGCCGCGCAGCTGCGCCCGGTAGGACAGGTCCATGTCCTCGGTCAGGGTGTCATGCGACCAGCCGCCCGCGTCGTCGATGGCGGTGCGGCGCCAGATGCCGGCGGTGCCGTTGAAGTTGAAGAAGCGGCCGGAGCGGCAGCGAGCGGTGTGTTCGATGACGAAGTGGCCATCGAGCATGAGCGCCTGGACCTGGGTGAGCGAGGAGTAGTCGCGGTTGACGTGTCCCCAGCGCACCTGGACCATGCCGACCTCGGGGTCGGTGAAGTGATGGATCACGTCGTGGAGGATGCTCGCCGAGGGGAGGAAGTCGGCGTCGAAGACCAGGACGAACTCACCGCGGGCCGTGGCGAGGCCCGCGGCCAGCGCGCCGGCCTTGAAGCCTGTGCGATCGGTGCGGTGCAGGTACTTGATGTCGATGCCGCGGGCGGCGATCTCCTCGACCTTGCGCCGGCAGATGTCCTGGGTCTCGTCGGTGGAGTCGTCGAGGACCTGGATCTCCAGGCGATCGCTCGGCCAGTCGATCTGCGACACCGCATCGAGCAGCCGCGGGGCCACATACATCTCGTTGAACAGCGGCAGCTGCACGGTGACCACCGGCAGCTCGGCGAAGTGCCCCTTGGGCTTCATGCGCCGTCCCTTGTAACGGAAGTAGAGATAGACGAGGGAGGTTCGATGAAAGCCATAGAGGGCAAGGCTGAGCAGTACGGCCAGATAGCTACCAATCAATATGTTGTATGACCACATAGGCCGGCATACACCTCCGGCTCGCAGTACGAGCCGCTGACATTCATGCGCATCCTGTGGGGGGAAATTGTCACCGAAATGTAATTTGGTGTATTTTTTTGTCGGGAAACGGCGATCTCTGTTTCGTTTTCCTCGACGGGAAGACGGTGTTGCCGCAGGTTCTGCGGGCAGCGCCGGGAGCGGGAGCCTTCAGCGCAGCAGACCTCGGCAAGAAGTCGAGGTACAATGGAGGCCTGAGCCGCTACACGAGGAGACGAACATGAGATTGAAGAGGTATTTCCGAGGGTTGGGGGCCCTCCTGCTGGTGTCATGGATGGCGCCGCGGGATGCTGGCGCCACGGTCGTCGCGCCGCTCGATCTGCGCGGCATGGTGTCTCAAGCAGACGAGATCGCGCTCGGCCGCGTGGAGGCGCAGCGTTCGCGCTGGACCGCGGACCATAGCGCCATCCTGACCGAGGTCACGCTCCGTGTGGAGCGGGGCGTGAAGGGGGTGCGCGATGGGGAACGCATCACCCTCCTCCGCGAAGGCGGTGAGGTCGATGGCCTGGGCATGCTGGTGCGAGGGGCCGCGCGCTTCGAGCCCGGCGAGGAGGTGCTGGTGTTCCTCGAGCGGCGAGACGGGCTGCCGCGCCAGGCGCAGAAGGCCACGGCGCCGTCGGCGGGGCCCCGATGGACGGTCGGGATGGCCCAGGGCAAGATGCGGATCGCCTCGGTCGCGGGGCGCCGCATGGCGGTGCGCAACATGGAAGGCCTGGCCTTCCTCGGCAGGCCGCCGGAGGAGCCGGCGGTGCGCCCGCTCGACGAGCTGCTCGCCGAGATCGCCGCGCTCGTGCAGGCGGAGGGAGGCCGATGATGCGCCGCGCCGCCCTGTTGCTCCTTCTCTTCGTCCCTCTCGAGGCCGCTGCCTACGTGCGCTCGACCACGGAGAACGGCACGCCCATCTACTGGGATGGGAACTGCGCCTTCATCATCCCGGACACGGTGCCATCGCCCGAGCTCACCCTGGATGAGGTGCTCGGGGGGCTCACCCGCTCGATGGCCAACTGGCAAACGGCGACGAGCAGCTGCAGCTACTTCCGGCTCAATCAGGACACGCCCGCGGCCGGCGAGGCGAAGCTCGACCGCAAGAACGTCCTCAAGTTCCGCAATGACCGGTGGTGCCGGCCGGCGGAGAAGAATACCCCGGAGATGTGTTATTCGGCCGGGGCCGCGGCCATCACCACGGTCTTCTACTCCACGGATCAGAAGACGCTCGGCCGCATCGTCGACGCCGACATCGAGTTCAACGCCATCAACTTCACGTTCGTCAACGTGCCTTCGAGCCAGCAGGCGCGGCCGGGGACGCTGAGCGCGGATCTCGAGAATACGCTCACCCACGAGCTCGGCCACTTCCAGGGGCTCGATCACACCTGCTGGGACGGCTCCACGGCCAATCCACCACGCGACGAGACGGGGAACACCATCCCGAGCTGCGGTAACCTCGGGTCGTTGCCCCAGGCGGAGCGCGATCGCATCACGATGGCGACCATGTACAACTACGCCGGGCCGAACGAGATCATCAAGCGCACGCCGGAGCAGGACGACATCAACGGCATCTGCGCCATCTACCCCCTGGCGCGCGATCCGGGTCAGTGTCTCCGCCCGGACCGGGCGCAGTCGGGGTGCTCGGTGGCCTTGGGCACGGCCATGGGGAGGTCGGCGGCGTCGGGGGCGCTCGTGCTCGGGCTGCTGGTCTGCCTCGGACTCGGGCTGGCGTTCAGGCGGCGCCGGACCGCCTGAACGTCTTACACGTCCCCTACCCTACCGGCCGCCTCGCCTCCCCGCACTCCCTCCCCCGGCTCCCTCCATCGCGCCTGTAGATAGATAGAAGAGAAGATCAGAAGAGATAGAAGGCGGAGAATTGCACGTGGTGATTCACGGCGTGCACGTTGTCGCTGTAGAGGTCGTTGAAGTAGGTGTACTCGATGCCGAACCGGACGCCCGGGACGATGTCGCCGAAGATGTTGAAGTTGACCCAGTCCTCCCGGCGACGCGTGGCGGGCGCGGCGGCGCCGACGCGCCCGGCGTTCCGCGAGTAGGTCTGGGAGTAGTTGGCGGCGATCCACAAGCGGTGATCGACGTTCGGGAAGTAGTACTGCGCGCCCACGAGGAGGGATTGCCAGTGGATGGTGGTGGGCACGCCGTTGGCCGAGAAGACGACCAGGCCGGGATCGATGTTGGCCGTGTAGGCGCCGCCGCCGGGCAGCGCGGCCGAGGCGACGCCGCCGTTCAAGGCGACGTACAGGTCGGAGACGCCATAGCCGTAGGAGAACTCGCCGTGGACCGAGAGGGCGCCGTCTCGCTTGGTGCGCAGGGGCAGGATGGGGAAGAACCCGGCGCCGCCGACGGCCCAGCCGTGGCGCACGATGGAGTTGACGGGGGTGGCGGAGAACTCGCGCAAGGCGAACCGGCGCACGGTGCCGGAGAAGGCGAACGAGAGCGGGGACGGGGCGCCGCCGACGGAGCCGATGGTCTGCATGCCCTGGATGCGGGGGAAGGAGACGCGGATGCCGCCCTGGCCGTCGGGGGCATCGCCGTCCCGCTGGGGAGGGCGTGAGGCCGCGGCGGCGAGCTCGACGTCGACACCCGGCCGCCGGAAGGTGTGCGAGACCCGGATCTGCTGGGCTCGTCCATAGACCTCGCCGGCCACGCCCTGGATCTGCACGGTGTTGGGGAAGTAGATGGGCTGCCAGCCGTAGAGCTGCCACCACTGGCCGATGAGGATGTCGATGTAGGGCGTGTCGAGCCGGAGGAGGTAATGGCGGATGCGGAAGGTGGGGTTGCCGAAGAAGGCGGCCTCGGCGATGCCGGGGGGCTGGTTGCCGAGGAAGTCCATCTCCAGCTGGGCGCTGGCGCGGACGCCGTGATACTCGGGGGCGCGCAGCCGGAAGCCGAGCCGGGAGTTGCGCACCGAGAAGGTGAAGCGTGGGTGGTTGCCGGCGTAGGTGCCGGGGCGCGCGACCTGGTTGTTGGCGGGAAACTCGGTGAAGCTCTGGGTGTTGTCGAAGATGTGGTCGGCCTCGACGAAGCCGTAGAAGGTCGTCGACCAGCGGGCGATCATCAAGGTAGTGGGCGTGTTCACGCCGCGCTCGCCGACGCTGCTCGAGAGGTCTTCGAGGGCGCGATCGAATTCGGCCTGGGTGATGATCCCCTTCTGGCGCATGAGCTCGAGGGAGGTGAACTCGATGGCGATCTTGCGCTGGGGGCGCGCGGGGGCGGCTGGGGGCGGGGCCGCTGGAGCCGGGGGTGCGGCCGCCGGAGGCGCGGGCGCTACGGGCGCGGGTGCCGGGGGCGCTGGCGGTGTCTGAGCAAACGACGCTGCTCCGCCGAGCCCCCCGAGCCCGATGCATAAGAGTAGCAAGCGGCTAGGTGCTGACCTGGTCAACATAAATTGTCTCCTTGGCGGCATGGCTGATTCGTCAGGCCGTCGCCACCCTTGCGATCTTTCGTCGGTCTCCCTGCGGATAGGCTCCGAGACCGTCTACCATAAGCCCTCGGGGCGGCATAGCTCGATAAGAGCCCGCTTCAGGGAGGTTGGGACCCTCGCCTGCTTCCCTGGGTAACGGGGCTGCTTCCCTGGGTAACGGGGCTGCTTCCCTGGGTGCGAGCAGGGCTTCCGGGCTTAGATCACGAGTCGCTGCCCTTGGCGAGGATCCGGTAGATGGTCGAGGCGTCGATGCCGAGGAGCTGCGCGGCGCGCACCTTGTTGCCCTGGGTTTGCCCGAGCACCCATTCGATGTAGCGCCGGGTCATGACGCGCAGGGGGACGATCTCGTTCTGGATCGGGCCGAAATTCTCCTGCCCGCCGGGACTGGGCAGGAGCTGCGCGACGTCGCGGAGCTCGATGCGCCGACCACGCGCGAGGAGGAGCAGGCGCTCCACCACGTTGCGCAGCTCCCGGACGTTGCCGGGCCAGGGCAGCTCGACGAGGCGGCGCAGCACCTCGCTCGAGAGCTCGCGCGGCGGCGCCTCGGGGTGCTGGCGGGCGAACTCGGCGGCGAAGTGATCGATGAGGAGGGGGATGTCCTCACGGCGCGCGCGCAGGGGCGGGAGGTGGATGAGGATGACGTGCAAGCGGTAATATAGATCCTCGCGGAAGCGGCGCTCCTGCACGGCCATCGCCAGGTCGCGGTTGGTGGCGGCGATGATGCGCACGTTGACCTTGCGCTCGCCGCCGCCGACGGGGCGCACGACGCCGTCTTCGAGCACGCGCAGCAGCTTGGCCTGGAGCGCGAGCGGGAGGTCGCCCATCTCGTCGAGGAACAGGGTGCCGCCGTCGGCCTCGGTAAAGAGGCCCTTCTTGGACTCGATGGCGCCGGTGAAGGCGCCCTTGGCGTGGCCGAACAGCTCGGACTCGAGGAGGGCCTCGGGCAGGGCGGCGCAGTTGATGGCGACGAAGGGCGCCTGGGCGCGCGGGCCGCCGAAGTGGAGGGCGCGCGCGACGAGCTCCTTGCCGGTGCCGGATTCGCCCTGGATCAGGACGGGCAGCGTGGTCGGGCTGGCGCGGCCGAGGAGGTCGTAGATCTGCATCATGACCGGGCTCTTGCCGATGAGGTTGTGGAACCCGTGCCGCTCCTCGACGAGCTTGCGCAGCTGCTCGTTCTCGCGGCGCAGGCCGCGGTCGCTGAGCGCCCGCTCGAGCCACAGGACGGCCTCCTCCATCTTGAAGGGCTTGGACAGGTAGTGGTAGGCGCCGCGCCGCATGGCCTCGAGCGCGCCGTCGATGCTGCCGTACGCCGTCATCATGAGGACGGGGCGGGCGGGATCGTCCTTGAGCGAGGCGGCGAGCACGTCGAGGCCATCGACGTCGTCCATGCGCAGGTCGGTGAGCACGGCGTCGAAGGGCCGCCGCCGCAGGGCGGCGAGCGCGGCCTTGCCACCGGTGGCGCTCTCGGTGTGGAAGTCACGGCCGCCGAGGTAGTCGGCGATGGTCTCGGCCATCTCGGGATCGTCGTCGACGATGAGGACGCGCCGGCTCATGCGGCGCCCTCTTCCAGGCCCGCGGCCGGGAGTTGGACGCGGACGACGGTGCCCCGGCCGACCTGGCTCTCGATGTCGATGGTGCCCTGGTGGTTCTTGACGATGTCGGCCACGATGGCCAGGCCGAGCCCCGTGCCCTGGCCGCGTTTCTTGGTGGTGAAGAAGGGGTCGAAGACGGCGCCGAGGTGCTCGGCGGGGATGCCGCAGCCGTCGTCACTCACTTCGAAGCACACTTGTCCCTCTCTCTCTTGCGCGGCGATCCGCACCCAGCCGCCCGGGTGGCCGGCGTCGACGGCGTTCATGAGCAGGTTGACGAAGACCTGTTCGAGCTGCCCGGCGTCGCCGCGCACGGGTCTCATGCCGGGCGGGGCGGCGATGGTGAGGGTCATCGCGGCCTTGCGGAAGCGGTGCTCGAGGAGGGCGGCGGCGCTCTCGAGGAGGCGCGCGGGGCTGACGCGGGTGGCCTCGATCGGGCGGACGCGGGCGAAGTCGAGCAGCTGGCGGATGATCCGCGAGACCTTCTCGACCTGGCCGAGGATGGAGTGGAACCCCTTGCGCAGGGGCTCGGCCTCGGGGCCCTCGGGGAGGCGCTCGAGGAGCTGCTCGGCGCGGCCGGAGATGACCCCGAGCGGTGTGCCGAGCTCGTGCGCGATGCCGGCGGCCAGCCGGCCGGTGTTGGCCAGCTTCTCGGCCTGCGCGAGCTGCCGCTGCAAGGCGGCGGTGGCCTCGGCGAGCCGCAGCGCCTCGGCGAGCGCCTGCGAGCGGCGCTCGGCGCGGATGACGAGGACGCCGAACAGGCTCACCAGGAGCCCGGTGAGGGCGGTGGCCGCACCGAGGCGCCAGGCGCCGATGATGGCGCGGTCGCGCACGCTCCGCGCCGAGGTGATGACGGCCATGGACCAGGGCCCGCCCGGCAGGGCGCGGATGGGGGCGAAGCTGGCCACCGCGGAGCGATGGCCGAGGTCGAGCGCGGCGGCGGTGTCGCGGCGCAGGAGCCGCGAACCCTGCTCGCCCTTTTCCATGGCCGCGACGAGGTTCTCCATCCCTGCCGGCACTTGGTCGGGCGGGCCGGGGGCCCTTTGCCAAGGCGTCGTGACGAGCCGCCCGGTATCGAGATCGATCCAGTGATCCGGGCGCTGGAAGACCAGGTGCCGCGTCTGGAGGGCGCCGGCCGAGGCCGGGTCGTTCATGATCCGCACCGGGAGGAAGCGCGCGTCGTCGACGAGGAGCATGACGAGGTGGTCGGCCCGACCCGGCACCTCCGAGACGGCGACGAACCAGAAGCGCCCGGCGCCGCGGCTGCTCTTGGCGGCCTGGGGGGTGGGCTCGAGGACGAGGAGCTGCTCGCCGCTCCCCAGCTCCCGCGCGGCTGCGAGCGCCTCCACGATCGGGGGGCCTTCCGTTGGTGAGGGGGGCGCGGCCGAGGTCGCGAGCAGGAGGGGCGACGTCGGATGAGCGCGATCGAGGAGCCGAGCCTCCCGGTAGATGCCACGGTCCCCCACGAGCTGGCGGAAGTAGGTGTCGAGGTGGCTGGAATCCGCCAGCGCCACCGCCGTGTGCAGGTCGCCACGGATGCGGGCGATGCGGACATCGAGGGTGTTGGCCAGGATGCGGGCGAGGACCGCCTGCTCCGCCGAAAACTCGGCGAAGGCACGCTCCTGCTCGCGGTGGAGGTCATAGTATGCGAGCAGGAACACGCCGAGGACGGCTGCCGCCATCCCGAGGTACAGGCGCATGACGCGCAGCGAAGGAATCGGCACTGCCGCATTTTGCAATGACTCTGCGGCTCGGACCATCATCGCTCTGGCATTTTGCAAGAGTGACCGCCCGGCGCCTTGCATCCATGCGAAACCACGGCGTGTCCAGGGGGGCACGCCAGCGATGGCAGCGGACCTCCTCGCCGTCCCACGCACGGAGAGGGAGTATGAGTCGATGATCCAGGCGCCATGCGCCCCGGAAGGGCAGCTTCCATGCCATGCCTGGCCGCGCCTCTGGGCGCTCCATCGCCTCCAGGCTGCGCACCGCCCTCGCCCCCCCCTCGAACAGTTGGCACTTTCATTGCTGAGTCACTGGCCGACCCAGCCGCGAATCGATGTGCAACCGATCACTCCAGAGGATCCATGCCCTGTAAAAGGCGCTCTCGTGGAGGGCCGGTCCGGATGACGAGTTGTCCCTATACGGTCCTCAGATTGTTAAGCTATAAAAGTATCGTGTGGAGGCGCCGGTATCTCCTGAGCGTGCTCGCCGTGCTCCTCTCGACCTCGAGCGCCGATGCCGAGGAGGCGCCGCCGAGCCCCCTGCCCTCCTTCTCCTTGCCCGAGGCCTTGGCCTATGCGCGCGCGCATCAGCCCAGCATCCGGGCGGCCCTGGCGCGCTGGACCGTGCGTCAGACGGTCCAGCAAGGCGCGAACGCCCGCTGGTATCCGCGCGTCGGTGTGGGCATCGAGTACCTGCTCGGCACGACCAACAACAACACGGCCAGCGTCATCAACGCCATCCCGGTGGAGACGGCCCGCATCGCGGGCACGCCGTTCTCGGCCAGCACCAACTGGTCGCCCACCCCTTCGAACCTGGCGGCGGTGCGGATCGAGCAGCAGGTCTATGACTTTGGCCGCACCGCGGCCCAGGCCGTGGTGAGCGACTCGCTGGCGAACGAGGCGCGCGCCGAGGCGGACATCGTCCAGCTCGAGACCGCGTTCGCCGTCGAGGAGGCCTATCACGGCGTGCTGGCCGCCAAGGACGTGCTGCGTGCGGCCGAGGGGGCCGTGGGGCGGGCTCGGCTCAACCGGGACTACGCGCTGGCCAGCGTCAAGGCCGGGCTGCTGGCCCCCGTCGACCGCAGCCGCGCCGAGGCCGAGGTCGCCCGGCTGGAGGCGCAGCTCGTGCGCGCGCAGGCCGGGCTCGATCTCGCCCGCGCCGTGCTGGCCGCGGCGATCGGTCTGGATCATGGGCTGGTCGATGCCCGGCCGCTCGCGGAGGAGGACGCGAACGCGACGCCCTCCCTCGACCTGGCGGTGCAGCAGGCGATGGAGCGCAACCCGGCGGTGATCCGGGCTCTCGGCCGCCTGCAGACGCAAGCGGCGGAGACGCAGGCGCTCAGTCGGGAGTTTTTGCCCAACATCCGGGCCGTGGGGAGCCTGTATGGGATGGCCGGCGGCGCGGCCCCGGAGCGCGGGGAGCGCGCGCGGGGCGGCGGCCTCTTGCCCTCGGTCGGCAACTGGTACGTGGCGCTCACGCTGCAGTGGGAGGTCTACGACGAGGTCCTCCGCAACCGGCGGCGCGTCTCCCAGGCCGAGAGCGACGCGCGCCGCGCCGAGCTCGATGCGGTGCGGCAGATGGTGGGCCTCGAGGTGGAGCGCGTGCTGCTGGATCTCCGGGCGGGGCGGGCGGCGTTGCCCTCGCTCGAGCTGGCGGTCAAGGCGGCCCGCGACCACCAGATGCAGGCGCAGGCGCGCTTCCGGGCCGGCATCGGCACGTCCATCGAGCTCACCGATGCCGAGGCGCTGCTGATCGAGGCCGAGGTGCAGTTGGCCGCGGGGCGCTTCGCCGTGGCCCGCGCCCAGGTCGCGCTCGGGCGGGCGCTCGGACGGATGCCCGTGGAGAGGACCTCGCCGTAGTCCGACCGTCGAAGGACGCCACAAGGACACTGCGTCGTCGCAGTAGAGACGCCGCGAAGGAGTTTGTCTCATGAGCACCATGGCTCCGCGCCTCGAGCCCGGACCCGCTTCTACGACGGAGGCTTCATCTCCGGCCGTTCCGGACAG
Source organism: Polyangia bacterium (assembly GCA_036263495.1). Classification (GTDB taxonomy): domain Bacteria; phylum Myxococcota_A; class Polyangia; order Palsa-1104; family SHYY01; genus DATAGU01. Next base: position 50,467 of record DATAGU010000112.1, read on the forward strand.
CCGTTCACACGCATCGACGGGAGCCGATGCGACCGAAGCCCGCGGTGAGCGAAGGCCGGAAGGCCAGAGCGGATCCATGCGTGTGAGCGGCGCTTCAGGAAGGCTCGAGCGGCCTGCCATCATCATCCTCGGCCTGGTCGCCGCCCTGGTGTTGTTCCTGGGCGGGATGTATCTCCGGGCGAGCGCACGGCAAAACCATGTAGCCCTGGCGCAGCGCCCGAAGCCGGTCAGCACGCGGCGCGCCACCTCGGCCACCTATCGCCCGAGCCGCACCTACGTGGGCACGCTCGAGCCCTGGGAGACGGCGCGCGTCGGCCCGCAGTACGTCTCGGCCTACGTCAGCGCCGTGCTCGTCCGCCCCGGCGCAGCGGTGCAGCGGGGGCAGGTCCTCGGGACGCTCGATTGTCGTAACTATTCGGCGGCCTCCCAGGGGATCGCGGCGCGGGAGCGCGCGCTCGACGAACGCCGCCTCGCCTACGAGCACGAGGCCGAGCGCCTGAAGGAGCTGAGCCAGGGCGGGTTCGCCTCGGCCAACGAGCTCGAGCAGCGCTCGGCCCGCGCGCGCGCCGAGGCCGCCGAGGCCGAGGGCCTCAAGGCCGAGCTCCTGTCCAAGAGCCTGGCGGTGGATGACTGCGTGCTGCGCGCCCCGTTCGCGGGCGAGGTCTCGCAGCGGCTCGTCGATCCCGGCGCCTACCTGCGTCCGGGCCAGGCGGCGATCGTGGTGGTGGATCGCAGCCGGGTTCGTATCACGGCCGAGGCGCCGGAGTCGGACTTCAACCATCTCACGCCGGGTACGCCGGTGCGGATCGAGGGCGTGGCCACCGGGGCCAAGATGAACGCCGTCATCAGCCGCCGCGCGCCGGCGGCGGACGATGCCACCCGCACCATCCACATCGAGATGGACGTCGAGAACCCGAAGCGGGATCTGCCGGTCGGCACCACGGCCACGGTGACGCTCGACGCGGGCGATGAGCAGCCGGCCCTCGCCGTGCCGCTCCGCAGCGCCAGCGTGCGGGGGGAGGAGGCCACGCTGTTCCTGGTCGAGGGGGAGCGGGCCCACAAGCGGGCGGTGGCGGTGCTCGGGGAGATCGGCGGCACCCTGTACGTCGCTCCCAGGTTCGCCGCCGGCGCCTCGGTCGTGGTCGAGGGGCGCGCCCTCCTGAATGACGGCGACCTCGTGCAGGCCCAGGAGCTCGCGCCATGACCGGGCTCGCGCTGCGCAACCCGATCGCCGTGCTCATGGCCTGCATCGGCGTCACGGTGTTCGCGCTGGTCGTCACGCCGCGCATGAGCGTCGACACCTTCCCCGAGCTCACGCCGCCGGTGCTGGTGGTGGGCACGCAGGTGCCCGGCCTCGGGCCCAAGGACGTCGAGAAGACCATCACCTGGCGCCTCGAGAAGTACGTGAGCGCCACGCCCGGGGTGGATCACGTGGAGTCGGTGTCGCGGAGCGGGCTCAGCATCGTCTACGTGTGGCTCAAGTGGGGCACGAACTTGAACGCGGCGCAGACGCTGGTGCAGCAGCAGGTGGCGTTCGCGCTGGCGGCGGTGCCCAAGTCGCTCGGCGTCGTGCCGCCGTTCGTGCTGCAGTACGATCCGAGCAACGCGCCGGTCATCCAGGTCGCGGTCTCGGGCGGGGGGCTCAGCGGGCCGCAGCTCTTCGACTACGCCTTCAACCACATCGAGCCCGTGCTCGAGGGCATCCCCGGGGTGGCCTCGGCGTCGCCGGACGGCGGGCGGCGGCGGCAGATCAACATCGTGGTGGATCCCATCAAGGCGTCGTCTCGGCGCCTGACCTCGGCGGAGGTGGCGCAGGCGGTGTCCCAGGCCAACGCGCTCCTGCCCTCGGGGCAGTTCCTGGCCGAGGAGTTCGACGCCAACGTGTACACCAACGCGGTGCCGCCGCACGTGCGCAGCATCGGCGACGCCATCATCGCCGATCGCGACGGCAAGCCGGTGCTCATCCGCGACGTGGCCCGGGTCGAGGATGGGGGCGCGCCCGAGACGCAGGCGGTGTTCGTCAACGGTCAGCCGGCCGTGGTCCTGAACGTGCTCCGGATCCCGGGCGGCAACACGATCGAGATCGTGGATCGCGTGAAGGAGGTGGTGAGCCAGCTCAAGGAGCTGCCGCCGGGGGTGCAGGTGCGGCCCATCTTCGATCAGTCGACGTTCGTGCGCACCGCCTACTTCGGGCTGCGGCAGGAGATCGTCCAGGCGCTCGTGCTGATCGCGATCGTCATCCTCCTCTTCCTGCAGAGCGTGCGCGGCACGCTCATCGTGGCGGTGGCCATCCCGTTCTCGTTCGCCATCACGCTCATCGTGCTCTACTGGCAGGGGCAGACCTTGAACGCCTTCACGCTCGGCGGGCTCACGCTGGCCATGGGGCGCCTGGTCGATGACGCGGTGGTGGTGCTCGAGTCGATCCACAAGCACCAGAAGAAGGGCCTGGGGATGGTGGAGGCGGCGCTCGAGGGCACGAACGCGGTGGCCCTGCCGGTCCTCGCCTCGACCCTGACGACGATGGCGGTGCTGCTCCCGGTGGTGCTGCTCTCGGGCCTGGCGCAGAAGCTGTTCGTGCCCCTGGCGCTCACGGTGGCGGTGGCCATGATGGCGTCGTACTTCGTGAGCGTGTGCGTGACGCCGGTGGCCTGCCGGTATTTTCTCCATCACCTGGAACCGAAGGGCCTGTGGAAGCGGCTCGAGCACGGGATCGACGGGCTGGCGCGGGTCTATGCCGAGACCCTGCGCCACGTCCTCTACTTCCCCGGCGCGGTGTTCGGCGGCGCGCTGGTCCTGGTCGCGGCCTCGGGCTGGGTGGCCGCGCACCTGCCGAGCACGTTCTTCCCCCCCATCGACGAGTCCATCACCACGGTCTACCTGCGCTTCGCGCCCGGCACCTCGCTCGCCGAGTCGGCGCGGCTGACCACCCGCATCGGCGAGCGGCTGTCGCGCGAGCTGCCGCCCGAGACGGTGGAGCTGGTGCTCGCCAACATCGGCTCGCCGGACAACGCGCGGAGCGCCATCACCAGCCCCAACTGGGGGCCGTACATGGGCTTCGTCCGTCTGGCGCTGGCCGATCCCGAGCACCGCGCGCTGGCGCAGCAGGAGATCGCGGATCGCATCCGCGGCCTCCTCGACCGCGACTTCCCCGGCGTGGAGGCCATCCAGTCGCCGGGGGGCCTCGTGGCCAGCGTCTTCGCCAACGGCTTCGTCGCCCCGGTGGTGGTGGAGATCCGCGGCGAGCAGCTCGAGGCGCTCGACGAGGAGGCGCGCACGGTGGCGGAGGTCATGCGCGGCGTGCCGGGGGTGCGCGACATCCGCTCCTCGCTCGACATCCACTATCCCGAGGTGCGCGTGGAGGTGAACCGCGAGCAGGCGGGGCTGGTGGGCGTGTCGGCGCGCACGATCGGTCAGTCGACGCTCGACGCCACGCTCGGCAACATCAACACCCCGAGCGTGTGGATCGATGGCAGCAATGGTCAGTCGTATTACGTGGTCACGTACTACGACCACCAGGCGGTGAAGGATCCCAATACGTTGAAGACGCTGCCGGTGCGGGTCTCGAGCGCGGGGCGGGTGGTGATCCTCGGCGCCTACAGCGCGGTGCGGCGCTCGCTCGGGCCCGTGGCCGTGGAGCGGAACCAGCTGCAGCGCGCGGTGCACGTGCTGGCGCAGACCGAAGGGCGCGACATCGGCACCGTGGCGCGCGACATCGAGGAGGCGCTGCACGCGGACCCCCGCACCGCGGGGGTGAAGTTCGACTTCGTCGGCCAGGTGCAGCTCTTGCGCACCACGTTCAGCGGGCTCGGGTTGGCGCTCGCGCTGGCGGTGATGGTGGTCTACATGATCATGGCCACGCAGTTCCGCTCGCTGCGCTTGCCGTTCATCATGCTGTTCACGGTGCCGGTGGCGCTGGTGGGTATCGTCGCCGCGCTCCTGGCCGCGGGCCAGGGCTTCTCGATTACGGCGCTGATGGGCATCCTGATGGTCATCGGCATCGCGGTGTCGAATGGCATCCTGCTCGTGGACGCGGCGGCGAACGGCGTGGAGGAGGGGGCGGCTCCGTTCGACGCGGTGCTCGCGGCGGCCCGCTCGCGGTTCGTCCCCATCCTCATGACCAGCCTGGCGACGGTCATCGGTCTCATCCCGACCGCGCTCGGGCTCGAGCACGGCACCGAGGCCAACCGGCCGCTCGCGCTGGCGGTGGTGGGGGGGCTCACGTCGTCGACGGTGCTGTCGCTGTTCCTCGTCCCCACGATCTTCCTGCGGCTGGCGCCGCGGCCCAGCGGGTCAGGTCAAGGGACGAGCTTGTAGCCGTGGCCGTAGACGGTGAGGATGTGGCGCGGGTTCTTGTGATCCTCTTCGACCTTCTTCCGCAGCTTGACGATGAAGTTGTCCACCGTGCGGTTCGTGGGGTAGGCCTCGATGCCCCAGATCTTGTCGAGGATCTCGTCGCGTGACACGGGCTGCTCGGCCCGCTCCATGAGGAGCTTGAGCAGCTCCACCTCGTAGAACGACAGCGGCTGCGTCTTGCGCGAGCGGGTGATGGTGTGTTTCTTCACGTTCACCTCGCTCGCGCCGATGCGCAGCACCTCCTCCTGCTGCGCCGCCGAGCGATGCAGCCGGCGAAACACGGCCTTGATGCGCGCCAGCAGCTCGCCCACCGAGAACGGCTTCGTGACGTAATCGTCGGCCCCGGCCTCGAGCCCGCGGATCTTGTCGGACTCCTGGCCTCGCGCCGTCAGGATGATGATCGGCACCACCGGGTTGAACGCGCGGATCTCCTCGCACACCTGGTAGCCGTTGATGTCGGGCAGCATGAGGTCGAGGATGATGAGGTCGGCCCCGGGATCGCGCGCCAGGCGCACGCCCGGCTTGCCCTCCCCGGTCGACAGCACCTCGAAGCCCTCGAACTCCACCGCATCGGTCAGCCCGCGCACGATGTCGGGCTCGTCCTCGATGATCAGGATGCGCCGCCGGAGCGGCGGCGTCGCCTGGACGTGGGTCATGCCGCCTCCACGGCCGGCACGGCTTCGGGGGCCGGACGCAGCGGGATGGTGACCGTGAAGATCGCCCCACTCCCGAGATCGCTGTCGACCGTGACCCGCCCGCCGTGGGACTCGGCGATGTGTTTGACCAGCGACAGGCCGATCCCCGAGCCGCGGGTGTTGCGCGTGCGCGCCGCCCGCGCGCGGTAGAAGCGGTCGAAGATGCGCCGCTGCTCGTCGCGCGGGATGCCCGGCCCCCGGTCCGAGACCTCGAGCCGCAGCAGCCCTTCCTGGGGAAGGCAGCGCAGGGTGACCCCGATCTCCGGCTTGTCGCCGCCGTACTTGACCGCGTTGTCGAGCAGGTTGAGCAGCACCAGCGTCATGGCATTCTCGTCGATGAGCGTGAGGGGGATCTCCTCGTCGATCGAGACCGTGAGCTTGACCCCCTCGCGGTGCCGATAGACGTCCACCGACCGCGCCACCACCTCGCCGAGGTCCCCGGGCTGGAAATCATAGGCCGCCTTGCCGCGCTCGATGCGCGCAAAATCGAGCACGTTGTCGATGAGGCGCGACAGGCGCTCCGCCTCGCGGGTGATGATCTCTGCATACTCCTTGCCCTTCTCCGGCGACTTCAGTTTACCGAGGGCGATGAGTTCGCCAAACATCCGGATGAGCGAGAGCGGGGTCTTGAGCTCGTGGCTCACGTTGGAGATGAAGTCCGACTTGAGCTGGTTGGCGCGCTGCTCCTTGATGATGGCGTAGATGAGGAAGGACAGGCCCACCAGGATGGTGGCGACCATGAGGATGACGAGCGTGGTCTCGGAGACGCGGCGCGCGCGCGCCTCGGCCGAGAGGCGCGCCGCCTCGGGCGGGGCCATCTCGAGGCGCCAGAGGTAGAGCGTGGTCGGGAAGTAGGCCGAGTACAAGAACTCCGCGGCGGCGCGCGGCTGCTGCCCGAACACCACCTGGTTCCGATCGTCGACCACGGCGAACTCGACCCGGCCCTGGAGCTTGCTGAACACCTCGGGGAAGAACTTGCGCTCGAGGTACTCGAGGTTGACCTTGAGGACGACCACGTAGCGCCGGACCATGCCGTCCGGGCCCTGCTGCTCGCGCTTGATGTACGAGATGAGGTAGTCGTGGCCGTCGATGACGGCGTGCAGGTGCTTGTGCAGGTCGACCTTGAGGTCTGCGAGCGGCAGCTCGGGCAGGATGCGCTCGCGGAACAGGCGGGCGAAGCGCTCGGCCTCGGTGCGCGACTTCTTCGAGACGTACCCGTTGTGCAGCACCTCGTACTGGTCATCCAGCACCACGGCCGCCTCGATGGCCTCGGACAGGCGCACGATCTCGCCCCAGCGCCGCTGGAAGTCCTGCAGGTGCGCGAGATCCACGAGGTCGAAGTGCGAGCGATCCGAGTCGATGATGAAGTTGTCGATGCGCAGGAGCGCCTGCTCCCCGAGCAGGCGGTTGGATTCGGCCAGCGAGCGTTCGCCTTGAGAGAGCAGCTGGCGGGCGTTGCGGTAGCTGTAGACGCCGAGCGCCACCGCCGAGCCCAGGATGAGGGCGATGATGAGGTACAGGGGCGAGAGCCGCCGTCCCAGTCGACCCAGACGCGACCGCACGAGCGAGAGTTACCCCATCGGGCAGGAGGCTTCAACCGAAACACCACGGCTCTCCGCCGATTGCGGCACAGCCAGCGGCAGCGGCCCACGGTGGTGTTCAGGTTTCCAGGCCGGGCTGCGCTGGCGTGACGGGCACCGATCTCTCCCCTCATGACGGATCGGCCCGCGCCATGGCATGCTAGGGGCCATGCGCAGGACGTTCGTCACCTTATGGATCGCCGTTTTCGTCTTGCCGATCGGGTGCACGGTCGAAGGCGGCCAGGAGACCGACCTCGGCCCGAGCAAGGTCACCGACATCGGCGCGCCTTGCACGAGCGCCACCTTCGGCACCTGCAGCGGCGACGAGGTCTGTCTCCGCAACGAGACGTTCCCGACCGGGTACTGCACCCTGGATTGCAGCGTCACCGCGTGCCCGACCGACGCCGTGTGCCGCCTCAACCGCGACGTCATCCCCCAACCCCTCTGCTACCGCAGCTGCGCCAACGACAACGATTGCCACCGGCCCGGCTACCTCTGCTCGCTCGACGGCGTCTGCCTGCCCGAGAACGTCGTCAGCGGTGGCGGCGTGCGCCCCGGCACCAATGACGGCGGCGCCTGCGTCACGCCCACCCGGCAGCCCGCCGATGAGACCAACCGCCTCTTCGGGCCGAGCGTGCAGGTCTCGACCATCAACCCCGGCGCCGTCGAGGCGCAGGTCCACATCGCGATCGACCCGGTGGCGCGGCGCATCGTCACCGCCTTCGCCGACATCCGCCTGACCGGCGGCGGCATCGGCGTCGCCACCTCGGACGACGACGGCGCCACGTTCAATCCGCACATGGTCATCCCGACCGCGGGCACGCCGTTCCAGAACGAGATCCAGACCGATCCTTCGGTGGCGATCAACTCGCGCGGCACCATCTTCGTCCTCTGGCTCGGCTTCGACTACATCAACTCGGTGGCCGGGAACTTCCGCGCGGTCCTCGCCCGCTCGCGCGATGGCGGCCTCACCTTCTCCGATCTCCAGCAGCTCTCGCCCCTCACCGAGGTCCCGTCCGGCCACGAGCTCGACAAGCCCTGGATCGCGGTGAGCCCGGTCGATGACAGCGTCTACATCGTGTGGAACCGCAGCGACCCGAGCATCTTCTCGAGCGACATCCGCATGATCCGCTCGACCGACGGCGGCGACACCTGGAGCGCCCCCATCACGGTGAACGACACCGGGCGCATCGAGCTGTTCCGCGACTTCCCCCGCGTGCTCGTGGCCGACGATGGCCGGCCCTACGCGGTGTGGACCGAGCTCGGCGGCGACCGCTACGGCTCGAACGCCAACCGCGTGTACCTGCAACGCTTTGGCACGAACGGCAGCAAGATCGGCGAGAACGTGCGCGTGACCAGCATCCCGGCCTCGCCGGCCTATGCCGACGCCACGGTGGCCGCCCAGGGCAACAACGTCTACGTCGGCTTCCTCTCCGGGACCCCGCACGGTGACTGGGACGTGCAGGTCGCCGCCTCACTCGACGGCGCGATCACCTTCCTCCCCCCGGTCAAGGCCAACGACGACATCACCTGCGCCACGCACTACGTGCATCAGATCGTGGTGGATTCGAGAGGCAACGTGCACGCGGTGTGGCTCGACAACCGGTACCACCCCGAGGGCAACGTGTTCCATGCCATGTCGCCGCCCGCGGCCCAGGGGGATCCGCTCAGCTTCGGTCAGAACACCTTCGTGAACAGCGTCCCCTTCCCCTTCCGCACCAATCGCAACCTCACGAGCTGGGTGGGCGACTACCTCGGCCTCATCACGCAGGGCAACCAGATCTACGCCGTCTGGGCCGATCCCCACATCGACTCGACCTCACACATCTTCTTCGCCAAGGGCACGCTCCCTTAATCACTCCAAGGAAGCGCGCCCTCCCGGCGAACCCCCCCATCCGCTACGGCAACGTGATCTCGGCGATGCGCGACTCCGCCGCGTCCACCCCTTCGGCGAAGCGAGTGAACTCGGCATAGCGCTCCGGCGCGATCCGCATCGGCTGCATGACGAAGCGGCTCTCGAGCGCGACCTCTCCGGCCCCGGCCGTCACCTTCTGCACGAACTCGCCGAACCCGCCCTCCTCCACCGCGGCCACGGCCGTGGCCTGTGCCCCCGCGGGCAGACGGATGTGCGCGGTCACCTCCGTGGGCGGCGCATACAGCACCTCGAGCGGGGTCGTGCGACGCGCCACCTGCACGTAGGCGCGGCCGAGCATGGCCGGAAACGGCGCCCCGAGCACGAGGCGCCGTCCCTCGGCGCGCGCCAGCGCAGGCGCGTGGAAGCGATAGCGCACCTCGAGGCCGCGCCCGTCATCCTCGTGCTTGCTCACCTCCAGATCCTCCAGCGTCGCCCCGGGGAAGAAGAAACCCACCAGCCGCTGCTCGAACTCCGGCCGCAGCCGGTCGGGCGCGATCTGATCGAGCGCCTCGCGGTACTCCACGGCCGGCCAGCCTTCGAGGTGCTCCCGGACCTCGACCTTGCCATCGCCCGAGGCCTCGAGCTCGGCCGAGAGCGCGATGCGCCGCACGTCGCGCCCCGCGGGCACCAGGGCAAAGCGCGCCCGCTCCCCGGCCTCGAGCACGAGCGCCCGCTGCCCGCGCAGGAGCGGCGACACGAGCGCCGTCGGCATGTGGCGATAGCGCGGGTCGAGCAGCATCGGCTGGCGCCCCCCGCCGGCCTCGCCTGTATCGACCGCCAGCACCGCCTCGTCATAGCCTTCGAGGTCTGGCAACGCCCCCTCCAGCACCGCAGACGTCTGCGGCCGCACCAGCCACACCGACGAGTGGATTCCCGCCGCCTGGAGGAGCGCCCGCAGGAGGCTCACCCGCGAGCCTTCGCCGCGCGCCAGGACGGCGATGGCCGGCTCGGTGATGCTGCCGCCTTCCTTGATGTTGTGGCGCACCCAGTCGTCGAGCGCCTGCACCTTCCCGGCGGCGCCCTTGCCCGCGGTCAGGCGCCGCGCGAGCGCGCGCAGCTCGGCGTTGGCGCGCAGCGCACCGAACGACTGGTCGCGCACGAAGTCGCGCCACTGCTCGAACGACACCCCGGCCGCCACGCGCACCGAGGGCACGTACTCGGTGAAGGGGGCCTGCTGCGGCTCGGGCACGAGCTGCGGCTCGGAACGACCCGACCAGGTGATCACCTGCACCGCCTCTTGGCTCCCCTTCTTATCGGCCGGCGCCACACCCCCCCGGGTCACCACCGCCTCCGGTGCCGCGCCGCGCCGGTCCACGAGGAGCCGCGGGCCGCGCCCCACCGCGCCGCCCACCGAGAACCCCTCGGGCACCACCACCACGTACTCGGTGCGGTCGAGCGGCGCGTCGAACGACTGGAAGTAGAAGCGCTCCGACAAGAACCCGCCCGGGAACGCGCCGAGCGGCGGCATCCGGTCCACGTACTCGAACTCGACGTAGTCCCCGGGCTCGAGGTCCGGCACCGAGATGCTCTGCTTGCCCGCGATCTCCTCGGGCTCGCGCGTGGTCCCGTCGGCCTTGACCGTGCGCAGCGTGAGCACGTCGGCGTCCTGCGGCAGCGTCACCTCGCCCCACTTGTCGATGCCCTCCTTGGTCTGGACGCGCACGATGTTGTGCGTGAGCACGAGCCGCGCCCCGGTGGCGAAGACCCGCATCACCGTGCGGTCGAGCACGATCACCGCCGGCGTCTCGTAGCGCCGCCCGGCGCGCGCGAACTCGGCGATGATCGCCTGCCCATCGACGCGGTAGGGATCGAGCAGGTTCCCCTGGCCGAGCGCCGCGAGCGCGCGGTGCAGCTCCTCCGCCTCCGGCATCTCGCCGAGCCCCGTGCGCAGCACCTCCTCGGCCTTCATGCGCTCGCCGAGCGCCACGTGCGCCTCGGCCAGCTGCCGGCGATAATCCGCGGTGCGCGGATAGTCCATCACGAGCCTGCGTAGAACCTCGGCCGCCTCCCGCGCCTCCCCCGCTCGGAGCAGCGCCTCGGCCAGCGAGGCGCGCCAGCGCTCGCGCGTGCCATCGATGGCGAGGAGCCGCCGGTACTCGGCCACCACCATGCGCGCGTCGCCCCGCTCCCGCGCCACGTCCGCCACCTCGGTGGCCGTGGGGATGCAGCGCACGAGCTCTGCCGCCAGCCGCCCGGCCGTCATCACGTCGTGATGCTCGCGCGCGAGCGCCACCTCGGTCTCGATGGGCGTACACGCCTCGGGGTTGGCGCGCCGCGCCGCGCGCAGCGCCTCCTCCGCCTCGTGCTGCCAGCCGCGATCGCGATACGCCTGATAGCGCAAGAGCGCCGGCCGCCACCCGTCGAGGTCACCGATCTGCTCGAGCGCCTTGTCCGGCCGCTCCTCGTCGAGCTCCATGGTCGCCAGGTGATAGCGCGCCCGCGCCGCCCCGGCGTCGATGGAGAGCGCCCGTTCGAGCATCTGGCGCGTGCGGTCGCGGACGAAGCGCGCCGGCCGCAGCGTGTCCTCGGACGCGAGCTGCGCCCCGAGCAGCCAGCCCGAGACGAAGCGGGGCGCGCGCTCGAGCAGCCGCTCCATCACCTCCTCCGCCTCCCCGGGCGCCCCGTCGCGCGCCGCGGCGTTGGCCGCCAGGAACTCGGCGATGCGCGCATCCACCCCATTCCCTTTGATCATCGCCAGCAACGAGGATGCCGAGGACGGCACGGCGCGGCCCATCACCCGGCCGGATCGCCCGGGCCGCCCCGCACGCCGCCCGACCCCCGGCGGCGGCGCCTCGCGGAACGCGAGCGCCGGCGCCGCCTCCATGCTCACGATCAACTCCGTCCTCGCCCCCGGCGCCGCCACCTTGATCGAGAGGCGATGCCAGCCGCGATCGAGCGGCAAATGGACCCGGCGCGTGCGCCGCGGCAGCTCGGTCTCATCCTCCTCGCGCCACACCACCTCCCCATCCACGAGCGCGCGCCAGGGCTCATCCGAGGTCACCGTGAGCAGCACCCCGTCCTTGCCGCGCACCTCCAGCCAGGTCGTGGCGTAGCCCACGCCCGCCTGCCCCTGCGGCGTCTCGATGAGGAAGGAACACCCCCGCGCCACTACCGGGCGCGTGCGCACCCCCTCGAACCGCCCCTCGTCCGCGGGGAAGTGACGCCCGAGATCGAGCCGCGGCAGGTGCCCGACCGGCCCAGCCGTCAACCAGCGCTCCGGACAGCCCCGCAGCCCATCGAGCCGCCGTCCCTCGGCCTCGTCCCCCGCGCGGCGCGCCAGATGAGCGCGCAGCGCCAGCACCCGCTGGTGCGTCTCCTGTGTGAGGCTGCGTTCATCGAGCCGAGCCAGTCGCTCCCCCGCCGCCCGCTCCCCCGGCGCCTCACCAAAGAGCGCCGCGAGCCGCGCCACGGCCACCTCCTGGATCGCCGCCGCCCACGGATCCCCGCCGCCGGCACGGGCGTGCTCGACGAGAGACAAGAAGGCCTCGCGCGCCTCGGCCGATCGCCCCGCCTCCTGGGCCAGGAGCGCCAGGCCGAGCCGGGCCTGCAGGTCCTCGGCGTCCATCGCCACCGCCCGCCCGAGCGCCTCCTTCGCGCGCCCGTTCTCACCACTGAGGAGCGCGGTCCAGCCCTGCTCGCGTGAGTTTGCGCCCCTGCCGGCGTCCGCGGCCGCGGCCTTCATGCCGTGACCCGCCGCGCCTCCCCCGAGAGACCGCGCACACCCGGCCAGGAGCCAGACGGCGACCACCCCGGCCCGCAAGCCCCTCGCTCTAGTGCGCAACATTCTTCGCCTCCTCCCCGCCGAGCACGAGCGCCTGCTCCATCGCGCGGTCCACGTCCAGGCAGAAGCGCCTGAAGGCCGGATACTCGGCGCGCGTCACCCGGTGACGCAGCATCGTCAGCGCCGATCGCACCTGCACCTCGCGGCCCACGCGCTCCACCTCCAGCACGAAGCGGCCAAACGGCGACTCGATCCGCCGTGCCTCGGGCAGCCGCTTGGGCCCATACCCCGCGGGCAGCACATAGGTCACCCGCTCCTCCTGCTCCCAGGGAAAACCGATCACGAGATCCTGCGTCCGCTCCGACAGCCGCGCATAGGCGCGCGCCAGCTGCCCCTCGTGCCCGAGCGCCAGCATCTCCAGATCCCCGCCCCGCCGCCGCGCCCACGGCACCTCCAGCTCGGCCCGCACCTCCACCGGCCGCTCCAGATCGTCGAGCGACGGGAACTCCACCCGCACCACCCGCGCCCCCGGGTGGCTCGCATTCTCCGCCTTCTCGAAGCGCTCGCTGCGTTCGCCCGGCGACTGGTAGTGCTCACGCCACTCGTGCGCCACCTCGCCGCTCACCGAGGCATCGAGCACCACCCGCGCGCTCCCCGGCGCCTGCAGCTCCACGCGCGAGCTGCGCACCACCCGGTTGCGCTCGGCCGGCAGGACCGGCGTGCGCACGAGCCGCCCGCGGCCCCCCGTCCGGGGATCGGACACGAGCAACACCGGGATGTCTTGATCCTGCGCCGGCAGCTCGCCCGACCCCGAGAACTCCGCCGTGCCGTCGAGGTAGAGGTCGTACCTGGGCACGTAGACGATGGCGTGATCGAACGGCGCGAGCGAGGCCGGGAACGGATCCAGGTTGCCGCCGCGCCGCGTGCGCGCCAGCACCAGCGTGGCCTCCACCCCGATCTCCCTGAGGAGCACGAGGAGCAGGGACGCCTTGTCCTTGCAGTCGCCGAACTTGCGCGCGTACACCTGGGTCACGCGATACGGCTTGTAGCCGTGGATGCCGAACTCGAGGCCCACGTAGCGCGTCTTCTGCACCACCAGGTCATAGATCCGGCGGATGCGCACCCGCTCGTCGGACACCCCGCGCACCGCGTCGGCCGCCAGGCGGCGCAGCGCGTCGTCCGGCACGAGCTGCTCGGCCACGAGGCCGCGATACCACGTCGCCACGTCCTCCCAGCTCTTGTAGGTCGACACGTGCACATACGCCGCCACCTCGGTAAAGCCCGGCATGCCCGGCTCCGCCGCCACCTTGGGCACCCGCTCGGCGCGGTACTGGTACATCCTCTCGTCGCCCTGCTCGCGCACCTCGCGCGTCAGCCCCGCGAGCTTCGGCTCATTGAAGTAGAAGGTCCGCGAGCGCGGCGTGATGAGCGCGTAGCGCGAGTCGAGCCGCGGCAGCTCCTCCTGCAGGGCGTGGAGGTCGCCGAAGTAGTCGGCCAGGAGGTTGCGCCGGCCGATGTCGGACACCACGTAGGCCACCGCCACCACGTCGCCCGGCTCGAGACGGGAGAACTGGATGGATTGCGCGCGGACGTCATAGTAGAGCCCGTACCAGGGCTCGGACACGTCGCGGTCGAACTGCGCCACGGCGTGCACCACCTGTCCCGATTTTTTGTAGATGCGCGCCCACTTCACCTCGACCGACTGAGTGTCGGGCGTGTAGCGGATGTCCACCTCGTTCTGCTCGCGCGCCCCCCGCTCATCGAGGATCTCGACCACCCGCTCGGTGAAGCTCTCGGAGAGGCCGTTGGGATGGACGCGGACCGCCTCGAGGTCGAGCAGCACCCGCGCCGCGTCGCCGCTATCCTTGGACGCGGGCGACTTCCGGCCCGCCTCCAGCACCTCCGCGATGGGCACCTCCCAGGCGCGCGCGAGGTCGTCCTTGCGCTTCTCGGCTTTGGCCGGCAGAGCCGGCTTCCCCGACGTGTCCGACGGGGTCGACGGGCTCGACGGGCCCGACGGGCTCGACGGCGCCGGCTCCCGGGCCAGGGCCGGGCCGCGCACCTCTTCCGTCTCGAGGTGGCGCACATAGGCCTGGAGCTCGGGGTTCTGCGGCCGCAGGTCGAGAGCGCGGCGGAGCTCCACGAGCGCCTCGGGCTCGCGTCCCAGGCGATGCAGCACCCGCCCGAGACGCTCGTGGAGGCGTGCCTCCTCCGGGCAATCGGCGATGGCCTGCTCGAGCACCGCCCGCGCTTCGTCGTAGCGGCCGAGCCCCACGAGCAGCTCCTCCCGTTCCCCCACCGGCGAGGACAGCTCCGGCCGCGCCCGGATCAGCTCGTCGAGATAGCCGAGGGCCGCCGGGATGTCGCCCCGGTCGCGGGCCAGGCGAAAGAGCGCCCGCAGCGCCGACAGATCCTCCTGGTTGGCCTCGCGCAGGCGGCGGTAGAACGGCTCGGCGAGCGTGTCCTGATCCCGCTGCAAGGTCATCTCGGCCTGCGCGCGGAGCACCGCCAGCGCGCCATGCCGCCGCGCCACTTCTTCAACCAGAGCCTGCCCAGCGGCCGGCAAGCCCCCATCGGCCACCAGCTGGCCGAGCGCCAACGTCGCCGGGAAGTCATCGGGATCCGCGGCCAGCGCCTGGTGCAGGAGATCCATGGCCCGACGCTCGCGGCGAGCCTCCAGGTACACGCGGGCCAGCTCGGTCAGCGTCCGCGCGCGCTCCCGCGGCGTCGCCTTCTGGGTGAGCCGGGCGTCGAGCGCCAGCTCGAGCGCCTTGCGCCGATCGTCATGATTGCGCGCCGCCCGCGCCGCCAGGCGATAGCCTTCGGTCGTGGGCGACAGCGTGGCCGCCCGCTCGAGCTCACGATAGGCCGCTTGCTCCTCCACGTCCTCGGGCGACGCCTCCATCAGATAGAGCCCGAGCGCGCGCAGCGCCTTGGCGTCGCCCCCCTGCGCGGCCCGGCGCAGCTCGGCCTCGAGATCCACCGCCCGCACCGGAGCCTGACGCCGCTGCCCCCGTCTGATCGCCACCGGCGCCACCGGGTGCGGCGTCGATGACACGCGGAACGTCGCCTGGTCCTGGGCCTGGCCCTGGGCCGGCGCCTCCCCTTCCGCGAGGAGCCGGAGCGGCCGCCCCTCGGGCGTCGACAGACGCAAGCCGAAGGCCCAGCCGGCCTCGGCCGCACAGACCTTCACCAGGATGCGGTTCCAGCCGGCCTGGAGATGGGCCCCGACCACGTCCTGGTCGAAGCGCGCCGGCCGATACACCTCGCGACTCAGCACCTCGCGCCCATTGACCCAGACCTTGATGGCGCCCGTGGACCCCGTGTGGATCGCAACGTCCTCATCGCGCGCCACCTCCACCCAGGTCGTGGCGTAGCCCACCACGTTCTCGGCCGGCCGCAGCCCTGCGTCGAGCGCGACCCCCCCGCGCGAGGCCAGGTGCGCGGGAAAGACACGCCAGCGCACCGGCCGCTCCCGGCCGGCGTATTCGCGCGCCAGGTCCACCGTCGCCTCCGACTCCGGCGGGTACGCCTGGGCATGACCCGCCTTGCCCTCGTTGGCGAAGGGCCCGAGCACCATCCAGGCGCCGATGCTCCCGAGCTCACGCCGCAGCGCATCGCCACGGGCGCGCTCCCCCTGACGGTCGTGGACCAGGGCGCGGAGGTACGTGGCCCGCGCCCGCACCGCAGGGTGCTGCCGGGCGTCGCCGCGCGCCTCGTCGAGCAGCGCCACGAGCCGGGTGCGGTCATCGACCAAATCCCAGAGATCGAGCACATCGACGAGCGCCGTCACCGCCTCGGGCTTGCCCGCCAGCCGGGCGAGGGCCTGGCGACGTTCGGCCAGCTCCTCGTCGAAGGGACCCTCAGCTCGGGCGACCTGGCCGGCCAGCAGGAAGAGACACGCCAGGCCCAAGCGGAATCGTGGATTCATGCTGGCTTGTATAGCCTGCGGGTCAGGCTGCGGCCAACCGGCGGCGTGGCGTCCCGGGCGCGGGGCATGGCGCCGGACAGGCCAGCGCGCCCGCGGATCTACTTCAGGCGTTCACCGAGGCGGCGCGGCGGGAGTTCGCGAATTCGAGGAAGCTGCCGTCGGGCAGTTCGAGGCTGTAGGGGGGTTCGTCCCGCGGGAGCCGCGCCTGCAATAGGAGCTGGTCCGGCATCTCGGCGTCGAGGACGCTCCTGTCTTCGTCGTCGGCGAACCCGAAGCTGTGGACCCCGGCGCTGCGGCCGAGGCCGTCGACCAGCTTGAGGCGCGCGCCCACCAGCTTCGTGCGCGGCCCCCGTGTCCGCTTCTTGGCAGTGACTTCGACCTGCTTCACGCGCACGTGGCAGACCAGCGTCTCCCCGTCCATCGCCCCGACGTGTCGCTGCTTCGAGACGGAGAGGTCACGGTCGATCCACCGCGTGGATTTGAATCCAATCTTGGCCTTTCGGGTTGTTGCGCTGCCTCGCGGCGATCCCCGCCCCTACCTGGGTCAATCACTTGCCTTGACACCGCATCAGCGCATCGCTAAGGTGCACAACCGTTCGACGCGAAAGTGGCGGAACTGGCAGACGCGCAGGATTCAGGATCCTGTGGGCTCACCCCCGTGGGGGTTCGACCCCCCCCTTTCGCACTCGACGATGACGGCGCCTCGCAAGAGGCGCCGTTCGTGTTTCTGGGGGTCGCTGTGCTAGAAAAAATCGCGGCCACTGTGCTAGAAAGCCCGGCCTCGTGGTGCGGCAGCAGGCGGACAGGACGGTCTGATCGGTGAGGTCTTCTGTGCCCGGCGATCGCTCATCGCGCAAGGGCATGGCCAATCGGAATCGGCATCAGGTCGCACGGACAGGCGCTGCGATGCGTCATGAGTAGTCCTGATCTCGCTGGTCGGAAGCTAGCGGACCTTGGGCTCCTCGACCGCGCGCAGCACCGCCGCAGCTCGCGTCGTTGAGGACCTGACATAGCGATCGGTGGTCGTGAGACTCGCGTGCCCAGCGAGGTACTGCACCGCGGCCGTGTCGTGCGTTGAGGATGCCAGCTCTGACAGGCGTGCGTGCCGGAGGTGATGTGGCGCCACTCTTCCCAGGCCGCATCTCTTCGAGGCCGTCCAGAGCGATTCCTTGAGGTCACTGACCGGGAAGATGAGATCATCCAAGGCATGGGGCTTCTGGGCGAGGTCCTGCAGCACCTCGCGTGCCTCCTACGCGAGCGGCAGCACCCGACCCCGCCGACCCTTGTCGATTGTCTGGCGGATGGTGATCGTCCCCCCGGTGAGATCTACGTCACGCCACCGCAACGTCTTCGCCTCGTTCTTGCGGAGCGCCTGCGCCCAGACCACGGTGTAGAACTCGCGTACCGGCATGCGCTTGGTGTGTTTGTGGCGGTCGGGTATCGGTGTGGACCTGCGCCGAACTAGCTCGAACCCTCAAGGAAGAGAAGATCGTCGACGATATCTCTCCGCAATCGGTCCAGCGGATCCTCGACTCACACAAGCTCAAACCCTGGAGGACGCACTACTGGCTGAACACCAAGACACCTCGTGACGAAGCCTTCCGGCAGCAAGTCCAGGAGTTGTGCGACCTGTACACGCGGCCCCTGGGACCGCACGAACGTGTCTTGTGTGCCGACGAGAAAACTTCGATCCAACCACGCCCTCGGACCCAGGCTACCCTCCCTCCGCAACCAGGACTGGTCCCCGTGCACCTCGAGCATGAGTATGCCCGGCGAGGAGCGTTGAATCTGCTAGCCGCTATGGATACGCGCAGCGGCCAGGTGATTGGCATCCTTCGCCGACGCAAGCGCCAGCTCGAGTTCATCGAGCGCCTGGAAGAAATCGACCGGCAACAGCCAGCGACGGTCACGCTGATTCACCTGGTCTGCGACAACGTCTCGGTCCACCACGGCAAGAAGGTGCAGGCCTGGCTCAAGGAGCACCCGCGCTTTCAGATACACTTCACGCCCAAGCACTGTTCCTGGATGAACCAGATTGAGCAGTGGTTCTCCATCCTGCAGCGCAAGCGTCTGAAAGCGCCGAACTTCCACGGCCTGGAGGATTTGGAGAGCAAGATCAGGGGCTTCATCAAGGAGTGGAACCAGGTCGCCCATCCGTTCGCCTGGAGTGAGAAATCTTTCCAAAAGATCTTGGCCAAGGTGGATGCCGCACTCAAGGCGGCGGCATAGGCGTGGGGCCGTCCCCTGGGCACTATCTTGCGGGGCGCTGTACTAAGATCCCCCCAAACACGCTCCTTTGTGAGCCGCCTCACCAGATTGGGGGCGGACTCCGTGCAGACGTCTCTTTGGGCTCCAGACACAGCCGTCGCATCGCATCGGCATCGCCAGTTGACGTGACCTCCTAGTATCGGGCATTTCTGCGCGCGTCGGGAATATCGCACCTGCTGAGGAGGGGCTTGCGATCGACAGTTTGTTTTTCCTATCCTCCTGGGATCACGCCGTAGACGCGAGCGCTCTAGACCTAGAAGCTGCGCTCGACGGCGACCAGGGTGCCGAGGGCGGCCGAGAGGAGGGCCATGGCCGCGGCGCCGACGTAGGCGAGGTGCGCCAGGCGGGCGGAGGGCCTTGGGCCGGTCCCCTGCGACGCGGCCCAGTGCAGCCCGAGCCCGGCCCAGGCGAGGGCGATGGCGCCGATCCCGAGGTGCTCCTTGCGCTCGAAGGCGAGGCCGATGGCCGGGACGGTGGCGAACAGGTGCGGCTTGATGCCGGACCGGTAGGCCGGATAGATGAGCGCGCTGAGGAGCCCGGTGGCGCTCACCAGGGCGGTGCCGAACCACGCCGACAGGAGCGCCCGGCGGCTCGTCCGCCGCAGCGACACGGCCGGGTGCAAAAGGGACAGGGCCGCGAGCCAGCCGAGGTGGCCATGCACGTGTTCGAGCGCGCGCAGGAGCAGCGGATTCATGGGTACAGGCCGGCTACGACCGCCGTCAGCACGAGGGCGACGATCAAGAGCCGCTCGACGAGGCGCGCGACCCGATGGGGATGATGCTCGGCCGCCACGAAGAGGCCCCCGGTCCCCACGACGCCGACGGCGAGCCCGAGCAACGTCCGCTCGAAGAACGGGATCCCGGCCGGGCCCTGCAGCGAGGGCAGGACACGCTGGCCCAGGATCTGGGTGAGCCCATGCGCCAGCACGTAGGTCAATTGCACGAGGAGGCCGCCGCCGCCCAGCGCCAGGCCGAGACGCTCACGTCGACGGGGCGCGTGGACCCTCGGCACGACCGTCTCCGTAGCGGCCGTCGCGACCGTCGCGGCCGTCCCGATGCGGGGCCGGGGCGCGGTCCGCCGTTTCACGAGCCGCTCCCGGTGCGGCGGGAAGGTGGGCATGAGCCTGTTCATCGAACGCGAGCTCCTGCGCCGCGGGCTCGACTCGCGGGCCCCTGGCGCGGCGATTCCGCAATGAAAACAAATTAACCCGACGAATTGCTTGACAGCAATAAGCAATTTTGGATACTGCCTTTGTAGTAGCAACGATTGTTTTTTCCAGTCTCCTGTGCCCGCACCGGGAGCACCGTCGTCGACGGGATGGAAGACGCCGACCTCGCTCCTCTGGCGGACTGGATGCGTCGCCGCGATAGGCCATCATTCAGGACAGCGCAGATTGGCTTATGAGTGAATCAGAGCCCGGAGAATTGATCCTGATGCCAACGCCGCCGTAACCCCGGCTCTTCGCCATGATGTCCCGCGACGTCCCGCGACGTCCCGCGAATCCCCGGGGCCCTCGGTCTAGGCCGTCTAGACCGATCGGCTTGCGTTCCCGCCGGCCGGCGCCACGCAACGCCGGTCGGCTGCATCAGCGCGTCATCCCCCCTCAACCCCATCGCACCCTGTACCGCGGCGGAAAGACCGGGGTCTGCAAGGACCGTAGCGGCTCCCCGCCTGATCACTTCTTGCGTCGAGGAAGCACATGAGAAAATTGAATTCTGTTTCGAGACGTATCGCCTGGACCGCAGCCGCCCTGGCCCTCTCCCTGCTCGCCGCCTGTGGTGAGCCGGGGCCGGCGGTGAAGGGGGACACCGGGGTGCGCGGCTCCCAATCGGTGGTGCTCACCGAGGGCTTCGAGTCGGGCACCAAGACCTCCTACGCCGATGCCACCGTGACGCTCTCTTCGGGCGTCTGGGACATGAACGACTGCCTCATCGGCAACCTCAGCACCGACGTCAAGAGCGGCACCGCCGCCGCCCGCTGTCGCAACAGCGGCACGCTCACCATGCAGTTCGACCTGACCTCGGGCGCCGGCACCTTCACCGTCTCGCACGCCAAGTTCAGCAGCGACGCGAGCAGCACCTGGGCGCTGTACTACTCGACCAACGGCGGCACCACCTGGACCCAGACCGGCTCCACCGTCACCACGAGCACGACCACTCTGGCGACGGCCACCTTCACCGTCAACGTGAGCGGGACCGTGCGCTTCCAGATCCGCAAGACCGACGGCAGCGTCAATCGCATCGACTTCGACAACATCTCGATCACCGACTACGGCACGAGCGGCGGCGGCACGGTCGGCCCGGGGGGCGGCACGCTCAGCACCCTCTCCTTCGCCATCGTCGGCGACACCCGCCCGTCGACAATCAATGACACGGCCGGGTACCCGACGGCGATCATCACCAAGATCTATCAGGACCTGCAGGCGTTCACGCCGCGCCCGGCGTTCGCCGTCGCGACCGGCGATTACATGTACGCTTCCACCACGGGCACGCAGCAGGGGCCGCAGCTCGACCTCTACCTCCAGGCGCGCGCCAACTTCAGCAACGTCCTCTTCCCCGCCCTCGGCAACCACGAGTGCACGGGCTACACCACGTCCAACTGCGGCACCGGCAACACCGACGGCAACACGCTCAACTACACGACCTACCTCTCGAAGATGCTGGGCCCGATCAACCAGACGCTGCCCTACTACACGATCAACGTGAACGCGATCGACGGCAGCTGGACCTCCAAGTTCGTGTTCATCGCCGCCAACGCCTGGGACTCGACGCAGTCGAGCTGGCTCAGCA
>DATAGU010000113.1:0-22421 GCA_036263495.1 Polyangia bacterium
CAGTGGCCCTTACTCTTCTAACGAAAATCCGTCCATCCTGATTGTATTTTTGACTCTCACTTGGATTGTTTCCCGCCGCTGCAAAGTCTCTTGTCTTCGATAGTGCATTTCCCTTAAGTTTGTTTGCATACCGAATTCCCGAGTGGAATCCGCGTAGCGATGACAGGAGGAAACACATGAAGCGTACATTGATGATAGCGGGTATGAGCGTACTTCTCGGCGCGTGCGCGACCGGCACCGACAACGCGCCTGGAGCTCTCGACGTGCAGTCGAGCACGAGCGGCCTGAAGGGCACCTACACCCTCGGGAAGTCCAAGCTGAAGTTCAGCAGCACCGAGGTGGGGCGCGGCGTGTACGACGTGGTCGTCGACATCAATGGCGCGACCCTCTCCGCCCTGGTCGATCAGACCCGCCGGGTGGCCGAGGTCGATGGCTTCGCCGGCAATGGCGCCGACACCCAGCTGGTCGACGCCGACCGTGAGCTGCTGAACAAGTTCGTCGGCGCCATCAACGAGCAGGTGGGCAGCGATCGCGCGGACGCCGCCTCCACCCTCTCCCGCGTGGCCTCGAACTGGTCGCAGACGCCCGAGACCGTGCCCCTGCAGCGTCAGGTGGCGGGCGAGGAGAACCGCGACTGGACCAGCATCTGCGCCTATTACTACTACTACGTCGATGCGACGCATGACGACAACAATTACAACGACTTCAGCCCCTACTCGACCAGCCATGCCCACGTCGGCTATCGCAGCGCGTCGACCTACTACTATGTGAATGGCTCCTGGATCACGACCACCCAGAATCACGTGCCGCTGCTGTATGAATACGGCAACTGCTACGGCAACTGCGGCGCCGGCTGCCCGAGCGGCGCGCAGACCCTGACCCTCGACTGCCACGATCACGACCAGTGCGTGCGCAACGGCCACGCCATCGCCTCGCTCTACTGCGACGACGAGTTCACCTCGGCGAGCGACGACGAGTTCTTCGCGCCGACCTGCTCGGGCACCTAAGCGTCCGCCGGGCGCCCTGAGCGCCCCTCCCCTGTCTCTCCCCCCCTCCGCAAGGCCACATCTGTAACGTTTGCAGTGGCCCTTACTTCAGTAACTCTGCCGTACCGTTTGTATGAACAATTCTGATGCCGGAGAACGAAATAACTTGTCTCCGGCGCGCCCCTCCTCTTAGTTTTGTCGCCGCGCTGAATCCCTTTGCGGAATCGCTGAGCGCACACAGGAGGAGAGCCATGAAGCGTTCATTGATGGTAGCGGGTATGAGTGTCCTTCTCGGCGCGTGCTCGGGCGGCACGGGCGGCGCGTCGGGCGCGCTCGACGTGCAGTCGACCGGGAACAGCCTGAAGGGCACCTACACGGCCGATGGATCCACGGTGAAGTTCAGCAGCACCGAGACGGCGCCGGGGGTGTTCGACGTGACGGTGGACGTTCATGGCGCGACGCTCGGCGCCCTCATCGATCGCAACCACGAGGTGGCCGAGGTGGACGGCTTCGCCGGCGCCGGCGCCGACACGCAGATCGTGGAGGCGGATCGCCAGGTGCTCGGTCGGTTCGTGCGGGCGCTCGATGAGCAGCTGGACACGGATCACGTGGCCGCCGCCTCGATCCTCTCCCGCCTGGCCTCGAACTGGTCGCAGACGCCCGACAGCGTGCCGCTGCAGCGGCAGGTCGCAGGCGGCGAGAACCGCGGCTGGACCAGCCTGTGCTCGTCCTATCGCACGTACGTCACCGCCACCCACGACGACAACAACTACAGCCGGAACAGCCCGAAGACGACCAGCTACGCCGACGTCGGTCAGCGCACGAGCTCGACCTATTATTACGTCAACGGCGTCTGGACCACGACCACCCAGAATCACGTGGCGTACCTCTATGAGCGCGGCGACTGCTATGGAAACTGCGGCCCCGACTGCCCGAGCACCGTCCAGACCCTGACCCGCGACTGCCACGATCACGATCAGTGCGTGCGCAACGGCCATGCGATCGCTTCGATCTACTGCGACGACGAGTTCACCTCGGCGAGCGACGACGAGCTGTTCGCTCCCCGCTGCTCCGGCACCTGATCGTTCGAAGAGATCGCCAAGGGGCTCCCGCCCCGCTCCCGCCTACGCTCCCGCTCACACCCACGTTCATCGCAGCGGGTTCCCGCATCACCTGAGCGGCTCCGCCACATCGTCATGACAATTGAGTCGCGGCTCGCCCTCTGCTACATCGCCAACGCGATCCCTGGCTTCGCGGCCTTCCTTCTATGGAGCCCCACCCCATGAACTCCACCCACGCTTCTGCGCTGCCCGAGTACGACTACATCGTCGTCGGCGCCGGCTCGGCCGGCTGCATCGTCGCCGGCGAGCTGGCCCAGGACCCGTCGGTCCGAGTGCTGGTGCTCGAGCCGGGCGACGCCGCGGAGGACAACCCCGAGACCCTGGCGGCGGCGGAGTACAAGGAGGCGTTCATCAACCCGCGCCTCATGTGGGACCGCTACTCGGTGCCGCAGCCGGAGTGCGCCGATCACCGGCTGTTCATGGGCTCGGGGCGAGGGGTGGGCGGGAGCGGCGCCATCAACGCCATGGTCTATCTGCGCGGGGCCGAGCACGACTACCGCCAGTGGAACACGCGCGGTTGGCAGTGGAGCGACGTGGTGCCGGACTTCGAGCGCCTCGAGGCCCGGCTCGGGCTCGGCCGCCAGCCGCCCACCCGCTTCGCCGACGCCTGCATCCGCGCCGCGGTGGAGAGCGGCTTTCAGCACAAGGACGACTTTCATGACGGCCGGCTGAGCGGCTATCTCGGCTACGAGTGGATGAACCAGCAGGGCGG
This sequence comes from Polyangia bacterium, assembly GCA_036263495.1. Classification (GTDB taxonomy): domain Bacteria; phylum Myxococcota_A; class Polyangia; order Palsa-1104; family SHYY01; genus DATAGU01. The sequence continues at coordinate 2,820 of DATAGU010000113.1, forward strand.
CGAGCGGCGCCACTCCTATGCGGCGTTCCTCAAGCCGCTGCTCGGCCGTCCCAACCTCACCATCGCCACGCACGCCACGGTGCACCGCATCCGGTGCGACGGGGAGCGGCGGGCCCGTGTGGTCGAGTACCTCGACGAGGGCCACGGGGGCCAGATGTGCGCGGCGCGGGCGCGGCGCGAGATCGTGCTGTGCGCCGGAGCGCTCGCGACCCCTCGCATCCTGCTCCTGTCGGGCATCGGGCCGGGGCGCGAGCTGCAGGCGCTGGGGATCCCGGTGGTGGCCGATAGCCCGGGGGTCGGGCGCAACCTGCACGATCACCCGAACGTGATCCTGTTCTTCAAGGGCCGGCAGCCGACCGACTGCACCTGGGCGCAGCTGTATGGCTTTCACCGCGCCCACCCGAACTCGGACCTGGCCCCGGGCGAGGCCGACACCTGCTACGTGTTCTACAGCGCGCGGTCCTCGTTTCGCGAGGGCATGATCCGGCTCCTGCCGGGCATGATGTTGCCGGAGGCCGTCTACGGGCTCGGCTGGCCCGTGGACGTCGTGCGGTCGGGGTTGAAGAGCGTGTTCCAGCCGCGGCCGGTGCGGAGCTTCATCGAGCACCTTTACGGCATCGTGATCATCCTCGGCAAGCCCAAGAGCCGCGGCAGCGTGCGCCTCCAGTCGGCGTGGCCGGGCGAGCCGGCGCTCATCGATCCGGGGTACCTCCGCGAGCCCGAGGATCTCGAGACGCTGGTCCGGGCGGTGCGTCTGGCCCGCCGCGTGGCCAGCGCGCCGGCGCTCGCCACGTGGGGCAACTTCGAGCTCATGCCCGGGCCGCTCGCGCGGTCGGACGCGGCGATCGAGCGCTTCGTGCGCAAGAACATCATGACCACCTATCACTACGCCGGGACCTGCCGCATGGGCGACGACGAGGACGCGGTGGTGGACGGGGAGCTGCGGGTGCGCGGGGTGCGCGGGCTGCGGGTGGCGGATGCCTCGGTCATCCCGTTCACGCCCGTGTCGGCCATGAATGCCCCGAGCATGCTGGTGGGCTATCGCGCGGCGCGGCTCCTGCGCGGCGAGCGTTTGGTCTGAGCCAAGGGGGGCGGTAGCGGCCGCTACCGCCCGAGATCGAACAGCTGGGGCAGGATCTCGCCCGATTTTCCGGTCACGTGGTGGGCGAAGCGGGAGGCGTTGTCGGGCGGCTCGAGGTTGAGGAGCCAGGTCTCGGCGCCCAGGCCTCCGGCCGTGCCCACCAGGCCCGCGGCCGGATAGACCAGGCCCGAGGTGCCGACCGCCAGGAAGACGAAGCGGTGCGTGCTGGCCTCCAGCATGAAGTGCTTGATGCGCTCGAGGTCGGCGGGAAAGAGCGTCTCGCCGAACCACACGATGTGCGGGCGGAGGAGGGCGCTCCCGCCCTGCACACGGCAGCGCTCGCACTCGGGCAGGGGGCCGTGCTCGTAGCTCGCCTCGTCATCGAACGGGGGACGATCACACAGCGAGCAGCGGGTCTGGAACAGGTTGCCGTGCATCTCGACCAGGTGCCGTGAGCCGGCGCGGCGATGCAGGCTGTCGACGTTCTGGGTGACCAGGAGGAAACGCTCGCCGAGCTCGGCTTCGAGGGCGGCCAGAGCGTCATGGCCGGGGTTGGGTGAGGCGGTGCAGGCGGCCTTGCGGCGCGCGGAGTAGAAGCGCCACACGAGCGCGGGGTCGGCCTCGAAGCCTTCGGGGGTGGCGACCTGCTCGATGGGGTGGTTCTCCCACAGGCCGTCCCCGCCGCGGAAGGTGGGGATGCCGCTCTCGGCAGAGACGCCCGCGCCGGTGAGCACCATGAGCCAGGTGTCGCGGTCGATGGCGATGCGTTTTGGGGACATGACGGCCTCCTGCGAGTGGTCACGCGCGCCTGCGTGGGTCTGGCGTGTCAGGATTCGAGACCGACGTCAATGGTTGTCAGACCTGCCGAAGCGCTCGCTCCCGGTCGATCAGGCTGCGCGGGTCCCCTTTTCGCGTGCGCGGGTCCCCTTTTCGGCTGCGCGGGTCCCCTTTTCGTATGCGCGGGTCCCCTTTTCGGCTGCGCGGGACCCCTTTTCGGCTGCGCGGGACCCCCTTTCGGCCGCGCGGGACCCCCTTTCCCCCTTTCGGCCGCGCGGGACCCCCTTTTCGGCCGCCCCGCCATGGGCGCCAAGGGGTTGGTGAACGATCCGCCGCCTCCGCGGCAACAGATAGGCGCCGCATGAAATCCCCCCGCCTGCGGCCCCGGGTGCGGATAGGCGCTGAACGGGCTCGCAGGGGCCGGGCAAGCGCGCACAGTCCGGCCGGGACGTTGCCCGAGGGCCCACGGAAGACTAGACTTCGCGCAGGTTTGGCGGCCCCTCGCGGGGCACGAAGGACGTGATGCAAGACCAACTACTTTCACTTCAGCCCGAGCTTGGCGTCGATGGCCGCCGCCTGCTCGAGCTCCTGCGCCGCCGGCCGCTGCTCATCGCGGTGACGGCCGTGCTCGTGCCGGTCATCGCCTTCCTCTATCTATCGCGCAAGCCGCCGGTCTATCAGGCGCAGGCCAGCCTGGTCATCGACTCCGTGACCCCGCAGTACCTCGGTCAGGACTTCCGGGACGTGGTGGACATCGAGAACAACTGGTGGTCGGCGCAGGAGTACCTGAGCACGCAGTACCGCATCATCCAGAGCCGCGCCACGGCCCTGGCCACGGCCCTCGACCTGTGCACGACCAAGGATCCGCTCAAGCTCATGCCAGGGGGTACGACTGGCGGCAAGACCGTGGTGGCCCATCTCACCGGGCAGACCGGGTGCGGGACCGAGGTGATCGGTCGCGCGGCCCAGATGCTCGAGTCGCGCCTCGAGGTGGCGCCGCTCAAGGACAGCCGCGTCGTGAACCTCGTGATCAAGGACGCGGACCCCTACCTGGCGCGGGCGCTGGCCAACAGCTACGCCGACACCTACACACGGCTCAACCTCGAGCGGCGCCTCGCGACCTCGGAGGGCGCGGCCACCTGGCTCGGCGACGAGTACGGCGATCTCACGACGCAGCTCCACACGGCCGAGGAGGCGCTCGTCAACTTCAAGAAGGACAACCGCATCGTGTCGCTCACGCTCGACGACCAGCAGAACGAGCTGTCGCAGCGGCGGCGCAAGATCGTGGACGAGCTCGCCACGGTGCAGCTCAAGCTCATCACGCTGCGGGCGCAGCGCGAGCAGTACGAGGGGCTGCGCGAGCGGGACCCGCTCAAGGACACGACGCCCGAGCTGCAGGACAACCCGGTCATCCAGCGCCTCAAGGAGACCTACGCGACCGAGTATCAGAAGCTCATCGATCTCCAGGGCAAGTACCTCGACAAGCACCCGGCGATCGTGGCGCACGAGGCGCGGCTCGAGGCCATCCGCGCGGACATCAAGAACGAGGCGCGGCTGTCGCTCCAGGCGCTCGATGGGGCCTACAACGCCAAGCTCAAGGAGGAGAAGGATCTGTCGGTGGAGTTCGAACGCACGACGCAGCAGGCGCTCCTCCTCGAGTCGCGCGCCACCGAGTACAACCGGCTCAAGCGCAACTTCGAGCGGCTGCAGAAGCTGTCGGAACAGATCGGCGGCCGGGAGAAGGAGTCGTCGCTGGCCGCGCACCTCAAGACCAACAACGTCTACATCCTCGACCGGGCGCAGCTGCCCGAGGCGGCCATCCGGCCGAACCCGCTCACCGTGTGCGGCGGGGCGCTCGCCGTGGGCCTCGTGCTCGGGCTCGGCCTGGCGTTCCTCCTCGACATGCTGGACTCGAGCATCAAGACGCAGGAGGACATCGAGGCGCGGATGCACCTGCCCTTCCTCGGCGTGGTGCCGCGCATCCAGGCGGCCGAGCGCGAGGGGCTGAAGGGGCCGCCGGAGCTGTTCATCCACGGCCGGCCGAAGTCGCCCATCGCCGAGTGCTGTCGCGCCATCCGCACGAGCCTCATGTTCATGTCGCCCGACAAGCCGCTGCGGAAGATCCTGGTCACCTCGGGGGAGCCGCAGGAGGGCAAGTCGATGACCGCGGTGAACCTGTCCATCACGCTGGCGCAGTCGGGCCAGCGGGTGCTGCTCATCGACACCGACATGCGCCGGCCGCGCATCCACAAGATCTTCAAGCTGCCGATGGTGACGGGCTTCTCGTCGCTGGTGGCGGGCGAGGGGACGATCGAGGACTCGGTGCGCGAGACGGAGGTGCCGAACCTGTCGGTGATCCCGTGCGGCCCGATCCCGCCGAACCCGTCGGAGCTCCTGCACTCGGAGCGCTGCAAGGTGGTGCTCGGCGAGCTGTGCGAGCGGTTCGATCGCGTGGTGCTGGACTCGCCGCCGCTCGCGGTGGTGACCGACGCGGCCATCCTGTCGCAGCTGTGCGACGGCACGGTGCTGGTGGCCAAGTCGGGCAAGACCTCGCGGGAGCTGCTCGCGCGGGAGCGCAAGATGCTGGTGGACATCAAGTCGAACATCCTCGGCTGCGTGCTCAACGACCTCGACCTGGCCAACCGCTCGGGCTACGGGTATCGCTACTACCACTACCGCGACGGACAGTATTACGGCGACGACGCGGCGCCCAAGGCATCGGCGTCCGCCTCCGCCACCGGCGGCTCGTGAGCGCGCCGGGCGAGTCGCCCGCACTTCCCTCCGCCTCGTTCGTCCGTCCCGGTTAGTTGCGACGACCCTCGGCGCCGCCTATTGTGGCCGTCGAGGATGGACGACGCCGAGCTCACACGTCTGCTGCACGATCTGGAATCCGATCGCGTCGAGCGGAAGTCATCGCTCGCCGATGGCGACAAGATCCTGGAGGCGATCTGCGCCTTCGCGAATGACCTCCCAGGGCATAGCCAGCCGGGCGTGCTGTTTGTCGGTGCGCGCGACGATGGCAGCTGCGCACAGCTGCCGATCACGGACGATTTACTCCGCAAACTCGCGGATCTTCGCTCCAACGGCAACATCCTCCCGTTCCCGCAGATGACCGTGGAGAAGCGGGTGCTGGACGGGTGCCCGCTGGCGGTCATCATCGTCGAGCCGTCTGACGACCCGCCGGTGCGGCTGCGCGGTCGCACGTGCACCCGGGTCGGGCCGCGAAGGGCCATTGCCACGCGGCAGGAGGAGAACCGGCTGGCGGAGAAGCGCCGCCACAAGGATCTGGCCTTTGACCTGCGGCCCGTGTCCGGGGCGACGGTTGCGGATCTGGATGCGCTCTTGTTCCGGCAGACGTACCTACCGACGGCCGTGGCGCCGGAGATCCTGGCCGAGAACCAGCGCACGCTCGAAGAACAGCTCGGCGCCTTGCGATTCATCGACGCGGGAGGGACGCCGACGGTCGTCGGCATGCTCACGGTGGGGCAGCAGCCGCGGCGGTTCCTGCCCGGCGCGTACGTCCAGTTCCTGCGGCTCGAAGGGACGGAGCTCATCGACCCCATCAAGGACCAGAAGGAGATCGAGGGCCCCATCGTCGAGCTGATGCGGCAGCTCGACGAGCTCCTCCGCGTGCACATCACGATCGCCACGGATGTGACGAGCCAGCTCGTCGAGGTGCGCCAGCCGTCGTATCCGATCGCGGCGCTTCGCCAGTTGCTCGCTAACGCGGTGATGCACCGTACGTACGAGGGTACGAACGCGCCGGTGCGGCTGCACTGGTTTGCCGATCGCATCGAGATCCAGAGCCCAGGCGGGCCCTTCGGCATGGTGAGCCGTACGAACTTTGGCAGGCCCGGGGTCGCCGATTATCGCAACGCGCACCTGGCCGAGGTGATGAAGAACCTGGGATACGTGCAGCGGTTCGGTGTGGGGATCGCGCTCGCGAGGCGAGAGCTGGAGAAGAACGGCAACCCGCCGCTCGAGTTCCAGATCGAGGATCACTTCGTGCTGGCGGTGGTACGGAGTCGAGCGTGAGCGTCCCCGTCGTCGGGGTATTGGGGCTTAGGGTCGGGACGGGGAAGACGACGCTTATCTATCATCTGGCTTGGATGTTCTCTGAGCTGGGGATCCGTACGGTGGTTGTTGATCTGGATCCCCAGTGCACGCTGACGGAGCACTTCTTCGGCTCCGAGCTCACCGACATGATGCTCGATGAGGAGCAGTCAATCCTCTCTGGTCTCGTGCGATGGACAGGCGAAGGAGGGCATTTCGATAGGCCGCCTGTGCACCTCTTGAATGACCGTATTGCGCTGATGGGCGGTGACATTCGCCTGTTCGGCGTATTCGATGCCTTGGCTGAGGCCTGGCGCGAAAGCCTTGATCGACAACCCCGTGCTGTACGGACCGTGACGGCTCTCCACCGGCTCATCCAGGGCGCTGCCATGGACCACCAGGCGCAGGTCGTACTCGTAGACCTGGATCCATCGATCTCGCCCCTAAATAGAATGGCGTTCGTAGCCATTACGCATTTCCTCGTGCCCGTCGTCCCCGAGCCACTGAGCCTTCGGAGCCTCGGGGTTCTCGGCGCCACGCTCACTCTATGGGAGGAGGAGTGGCGAGAGCGACGGCTCGCCGCCTTAACTTCGGCAGATGACATACCAGAGCGGAGCATGGTCCCGCTCGGCTATGTGGTGATGCGAGTACCCGCCTTCGGAGGGCGTCCAGCCTGGATATCGAAGCGCTCGCTGGCATGGTTACCTCCAAGGTTTTATGAGGATGTTCTGCGGGCTCAGGCGGGGCAGCCGCCTGCCGATGTTGACAACGACCCCATGTGCCTGGCCCAGATCCCCCGATACCCCACCATCTTCCAGATGGCGGCCGAGCTGAACAAGCCGGTCTTCGACCTGAAACCTGCGGACGGGGCGATGGGGAGCATCATGACGGCGGTGCAGCGCGCGCGACAGGACTTCGAGCATCTGGCCCGCGCGATCCTGTCGCGGGTCGGCATCCTCCCGCCTTGATCCCGCTGCTGTAGGAAGCTACTTGCCGCCGGCCGCGGCCCAGAGCGCCTGCCCTACGGCGTGCGGCGTCCATGGCGGACCGAGCCGGACGGCGCGCTCGCGCAGCCGCTCGGCATAGCGCAGGTAATACGGCATCGTGAACGCCACGGCCCCGAGGCCGGGCATGGCCTTGGCGATGAGCTCGTCGAAGAACGGGTACACGTCGGGCCGCAGCGAGGCCAGCACGGCGGAGGCCGTGGCCACGCCCACGCCGCCGAGCTCGGCCAGCGCCGCGACCGGCTTGCGCACGTCGGGTATGAGCGCAAAAGCGGCGCGGCTCGTGCGCTCGACCGTGGCGGCGTCGTTCTGACGCACGAGCGCGAGGTTGCGCCCACGCCACACGCCGCGGCGCATCTTCCACTCGGTGACGCGCACGAGCTCGTCGCGAAGGAGGTACGGCGGCTGACGGTTCCTGAGGAGCTCGGGCAAGGTCTGCCCGTACCAGGTGTCGAGCCCCGACAGCCGCTCGCCCCCATGGTGCGCCACGATCTCGGGGTAGCGGCCATGCCAGGCGGACCAGATCCCCGCGTCCTCCTCGGCCCACAGGGCCTCTGCCGGCGGAGACATCAGCGCGCTACGACGGGCGGTGCGGCGTCGCGGCGGTAGACCACACCGTCCTTCATCACGAAGAACACCTTCTGCATCTGCCGGATGTCCTGGCTCGGGTCGCCGGGCACGGCGATGACGTCGGCCAGCTTGCCGGGCTCGAGCGTCCCCAGCTCCTTCTCCTTGCCGAAGAGCTGCGCGTCGACCGAGGTGGCCGAGCGCAGGACGGCGAGCGGCTTCATGCCGAGCTTGACCATGTTCACGAACTGCGCGGCCTGGGTGCCGTGCGGGCACACGCCGGCGTCGGTGCCAAAGGCGAGGCGGATGCCGCGCTCGACCGCCTTCTTGAACATCCGCTCCTGCTGCGCATCGGCCGCCTGTGACTTGGCCACGACCGCGGCCGGCGCCCCGGAGATCTTCATGCGCTCGGCCAGGCACAGGCACGGCGTGTAGATGAGGTAGGTGCCGCGCGCCTTCATGAGGTTCATGCCCTCGTCGTCGATGAAGGTGCCGTGCTCGATGGAGTCGATGCCGGCGCGCACGGCGCGCTTGATGGCCTCGGCGCCGTGGGCGTGCGCCGCGGCCTTGCGGTCGAGGGCGTGCGCCTCGTCCACGAGCGCGTCGAGCTCGGCCTGGGTGAGCTGCGGTGAGTCGACCTTGTCGGTGAGCGACAGCACGCCGCCCGAGGCGCAGACCTTGATGACGTCGGCGCCGTGCTTGGTGTTGAAGCGCACGGCCGCGCGCATCTCGTCCGGGCCGTTGGCCACGCCCTCGGTCGTGCCAGGCTCGCGCAGGAGGTCCGGGCGGTAGCCGGCGGTGGAGTCGCAGTGCCCGCCGCGCGCCCCGACGGCGTGCACCGAGACGAGCATGCGCGGGCCCACGATGTGGCCGTTCTTGATGGCGTTGCGCAGGCCGACGTCGATGAGGTCGTTCGAGCCGAGGTCGCGCACGGTGGTGAAGCCGGCCAGGAGCGTGCGCCGGGCGTACTCCGTGGCCTCGAGCGCCATCTCGGGCGGCGACTTCTTGAAGTAGTCGAGCTCGCTCTGCTTCCAGTCGTCGGTGGCTTCGTTGGTGAGGTGGGTGTGCGCGTCCATGAGGCCGGGCAGGAGCGTGGCGTCGCCGAGGTCGATGACTTCCGCGTCGGCGGGGCGCGGCGCGCTCGCGCCGACGCCGATGATCTTGCCGTCGCTCACGACGACCAGGCCGGGGGTGGTGAGGGTGTCGCTCTTGCCGTCGAACAGGCGGGCGGCCCGCAGCACGGTGGTCTTGGCGGCGGCGGTGCCCCCGAGGAGTCCGCCGGTGAGGAGGTTGGCGAAGAGGGACGCGAGGATGAGTGGGCGCATGCGGTGTCCTTTGGGGTGGGATGATCCGGCGCGGATGATATACCGCCGGCCCCGCTTCCGCTTACGCCGAGCTCACGTCTCGGGGTAGTGCACCTGGAAGTTCACGTCCGACCCCGGCACCTGGAGGTCGAGACGGCTGTAGGTGAGGCCGGCCAGCTCGCCGACGGACTCGCGCACTGCGGCGGTCACCAGGATCTCGCCCCCGGCGGCGATGTCCTCCCCGAGCTTGGAGGCGGCGTTGACCTCGCGGCCAAACACGTCATCGTCGCCGATGCGCAGGATCTGGCCGAAGCCGATGCCCACGCACAGGAGCACCTGGGTCTCGGGCGGGCGGCTCTGGTTGTAGTCCCGACAGGAGTGCTGCATGGCGATGGCGCACTCGAGCGCCCGCGCCGCGCGCTTGAAGATGATGAGGAAGCTGTCGGCCTCGACCTTGATGAGGATGCCATCGTGGGCCTGCACGATCGGCAGGAGCAGCCGCTTCTGCTCATGGATGACCTGCAGGAAGTGGATGATGCCGAACGTGGCCACCTGGCGGCTGAAGCCCGAGAGGTCGGTGAACATGATGGCCCACTCGGCGCCGAAGAGATCCCAGATGCGCTGGTCGATGCGCTCGGTGTCGGCCCCCGGGCGGCAGCGCTCCTCGATGAGCGCCCACAGCCGGACCGCAGAGCCTTTGAGGTGGGCGTCGTGGTGGTCCATGGGTCAATCCTAGCCCAGGCGACGGGCGCGGCAAAAGGGATAGGCGCGTCTCGGACGATGGTGTAATCATTGGCCCCACAACGAATTGGAACAGAGGTCGCGCATGCCCGCTCCTGATCTCGTGAAGCGTCTTCGTGAGCTCGTACTCCTTATCGCCAATAAGCTCTCCTGGCTCCCGCCCACGCTGGCCCGGATCGCGGTGGGCTGGGTGTTCGTCGACAGCGGCTGGGGCAAGCTGCACAACATCGACACCTTCACCGAGCGCTTCGCCGGCTGGGGGATCCCCTTCCCGCACTTCAACGCCATCCTCTCGGCGAGCGCCGAGTTCTTCTGCGGCCTCCTGGTCCTCATCGGCCTGCTCACGCGCGTGGCCGCGGTGCCGCTCATCTTCGTGATGATCGTCGCCATCGCGACGGTGAAGGTCAAAAGCGGCGACTTCGTGGATGACGACGGGAACCGGGTGGGGCTCTATGACTGGATGCTGGCGCTCATGGGCACGAGCGAGCTGCTCTACATCGTGCTCTTCGCCTGGCTGGCGACGAACGGTCCGGGGCCGATCTCGCTCGACCGGCTGCTCCGTCCGTGGGTGGGCGGCAGTGATGCGGAGGACGCCAAGAAGCGCTCGATGGCCGGCTGAGGCCGCGCTGACGGGCTGATCTCCCTCCAGTCGCTCGCCTCGCCGGCCGCCTCCCTACGTAACGCCCCCGCTCGAACTCCCTGACGCTCCTTTAGATAGACCTACAGCGCGCGGATCTCGACCTGGTCGCGATCCACCGCGGCCTCGGCCGCGGCCACGCTCACGGCCGAGATGTCCTCTCCGGCCGCCAGCTCGGCGCGGCGCAGCCCGCAGAGCCCGAGGAGGAGGGGCGAGGGCTCGAGGCCGAGATCGTTCTCGTGTACGAACAGGCGCCCGAGGTGCTCGGCATAGGCCGAGCCGAGCTCGCGGAACGTCAGGCCATCGAAGCGCTGGGCGCGCCGTCGGCTGGCCTTGGCCGACAAGACGAGCGCCACGTAGAGCACGTGGTAGAGCCGGTTCATGCGCCGCCGCGTGGCCGCGGGGTCGGGGGTGTGGCGCACGATCTGCCGCAGGAAGTGCACGTTCAGCGGGACGTGGAACGACTCGTCGCGGGTGAGGATGGTGAGCATCTGCCGCACGGCCGGATGGGTCACGTTGCGAAGCGTGAGCCGGTAGGTGGTGGAGCCGATGGTCTCGAACATGAGGTTCGTGAGGACGATGGTCTCCATCCGCTTGGCGCGCTTGTAGAGGCGGTAGAAGGTGGTCGTGGTCGGCCCCATGGGCCGGATGTCGCCGCCGAGGTAGGCGAGGAACTCGGTGAGGAGCTCGCGATGCCAGCCCTCTTCGCTGCCGTAGAGCCGCAGGCACTCGCCGAGCTCCGGGTCCCACGCCGCCACCTGCTCGGCCAGCTCGTGCGCCTGCCGCAGGCCCGATTCCTCGGCCCGGTAGGCGGCGTTGAAGAAACGGATCGCCGCCTCTTGCTCTGCGGCGTCCTTCCACACGATGGGCTGCGAGAGATCGAGCCGATCGGTGTTCAGCCTCTCGGCGCGCCGGCGCAGCATCGACAGCCACCAGGAGGTCGGGCGCTCGAGCGGCGCGCGCTGGGTCCCGTGGGATGACGGGCCGGCAGACGGATCGTCGGATCCACCGCCATCGGAGGATCGGCCGGTGAAGCGGGCGGTCCCGGCGTTCGGAGAGGCCATCGGCGTACGCGACATCGGCATCGACATGGGGGCAGACTAATCCTGGCCCTCCCCTTCAGCAAGCAAGCTGTGCAGATCCCTTTCAGTTCGAAGTACGGACCGGCATCAAGACCGCGGCCGCGCCTCGCGTGATACGGTGAGGCGATGACTCCGCTCGCTGAACTCGCCCATCTGCTCCGTCCCGCCGGCGGCGGTCTGTACCTCGTGTCCACCGGCCGCGCCGAGCAGCTCGCCCTGCAGCGCCATCTCTATGGCGTGCCCTCCGACACGGACGTCGAACAGGCCTTTGGCCGCATGCTGGAGCGTATCGCCGAGGCCCGCGTGGTCGTCCTCGGGATCCCCTCGGACGTCGGCGCCGGCTTCCGCCGCGGCGCGAACCTCGGGCCGCAGGCCATCCGCAGCGCCCTCCTCGGCGAGGATCCGGGCTGGCCGGAGCGGGCGCTCGCGGCCGGCGTGGTGGACATCGGCGACGTCTTCGTCGTGCCGCAGCTCCTCCACGACGAGATGCTGAGCGAGGCGCAGCGCGCCGCGGCGCGGAAGGCCCTGTATCCGCAGCTCGATGCGGCGTCCGCGGCCCGGCTGCCCGTCTCGCCCTTGTCCATCGCCGAGCGCGCCCTGGAGATCGTCTTCAGCTTGAACCCCCACGCGGCGCCCGTACTCATCGGCGGCGATCACTCCACCGCCTGGCCGGCCGTGGCCGCGCTCGCGCGGGTGCAGCGCGAGCCCTGGGGCATCGTCCAGATCGACGCGCACACCGACCTGCTCGCCGAGCGTCTCGGCATCAAGTACTGCTTTGCCACCTGGTCGTACCACGCCAACGAGCTCCTCGGCCGGGGCGGGCGGCTCGTGCAGCTCGGCATCCGCGCCTCGCGCCATGACCGCGGCCACTGGGAGGAGAGCCTCGGCGTGCGCCAGCTGTGGGCGGCCGAGTGCCGCGCCCGGCCCGAGGCGGTCATCGACGAGGTCATCGCCCACCTGCGAGCGGCCGGGGTGCGGCGCGTCTACTTCTCGAACGACATCGATGGCACCGACGCCGTGCATGCGCCGGCCACCGGCACGCCCGAGCCGGACGGGCTCGAGCCGGACTTCGTCGTGGCCCTCCTCCGACGCCTCGGCCGTGAGGTCGGCCTCCTCGGCGGCGACGTCATGGAGGTGGCGCCGCCGCTCGGCCCGACCCCCGCGGACAGCGCGCGCACGGTGCAGCTCGCGGCCCGCTACCTGCGCGAGACCGTGGCCGCGCTCCTCGGCCGTCCTCTCTAGCCTTCTCTACCCTCCTTTCGAGACTCGTCCGCGATCCCGTCGCCACGGGAATTACCGTCGGTGCCGTGCTTGCGGGACCGGGGGCAATGATTACCTTGGGGTTGCGGGCATCGGGAACCGTGGAAAGGAGGAAACGATGGCCAACCTGATTCGTCGTAAAGAAGGTGGTGGGCAGCTCGGCACGCAGAGGAATGAGTGGGATCCGTTCCGCATGATGCGCGAGATGCTGCGGTGGGATCCGTTCCAGGAGATGCTGCCGTTTACTCCGACAACCGAGCCAGGCGCCGTGTTCTTGCCTGACTTCGAGGTGAAGGAGAACAAGGACGGCTACGTCTTCAAGGCGGACCTCCCGGGCGTCAAGGAGAGCGACCTCAACATCTCGCTCACCGGGAACCGGCTCGTCGTGAGCGGCAAGCGGGAGTTCGAGAAGGAAGAGGAGCACGAGACCTACTTCGCCCGCGAGCGCAGCTACGGCAGCTTCACGCGGACCTTCACGCTGCCCGAGGGTGCGGACGTGGATAACGCCCGCGCGGATCTCAAGAACGGGGTGCTCACCCTGGTCGTGCCCAAGAGGGCGGAGATGCAGCCCCGCCGCATCGAGGTCAAGCCCGGGGCTGGGACCGGGACCGACAAGGGCCAGGCCAAAGCCTGATCCCTGACCCGGCATCACCCGGCTTGACCCGCGCCGGATGATTCATGAGCCGCTGCGATGGCCGGTGCTCATGAATCATCCGGCCTATCTCTCGGAGTCGATCCGGTACAGCTCCCGCACGCGGGCATGGTCCTTGACGCTCAAGTAGCGCACGCGGGCGGCGTCGTCTTTCAACCGGATCGCTCGCTGCCTGAGCAGCGCATCGGCCGCGGCCAACGCCTGGCGTGCCCCCTCCGGATCGCCTGCGGCTTGGCGTGCGTCCGCCCCGGCAGGAGCAGCTTCAGGTCCATGAGGCATCGGCCGCCGAGCGCGGCGAGCTCGGCCAGGCCCTCCTCGGCCGTGGCCCTCGCCTCCTCGATGCGTCCTTGATCGAGCAGGCTCCGTACCAGGCTCGCGGCCACACAGGGGCGCCCGATGGGCCCCATCTGCCGCATCAACTCCGCTGCTTGGCGGGCCACGCCCTCGGCCTGCCCGACCTCATGCACCAGCAAGGCCACCGGTTTCCCGGTCAGTCCGTCGCGCGCCCGAAAGCCGAAGCTCCTGCCCGCATGACCGGTGAGGAGCTCCATCATGAACCGGTCGGCCACGAGCTCGCCCGGCCCCATCTTCAAAAGAGTCATGCCCGTCTTCCCCGATGCTTGCCGTATCTCTGGCCAGGCCCTGCCGTCTGGCCCACGCGAGGCGGGGCAGGATAATCCATGGGCCATCCGCCGTGACTCGAACTTGTGGTTACACAACGAGCAGGGCCCAGGCGGTCGCACAAAAAACGGTCGCACAAAAAAAAGCGCCGGCCCCCTGGCAAGGGACCGGCGCATCTGGCGATCAACGCCGAAGGTTGGCCGCTGACTTACGCCCGCGGCGTGGTCGGCGTGATCGGCGCGGTGATGTCCGAGTTCTCGTTGCCACGCTCCCCGAGAGGACGCTCCCCGAAGTTACCCGGCCGCCAGCCCGTGGCCTCGTGTCCGAACTCGCCCTGGGCGCCGAACTGGCCCGACTGGTACTGGGCGCCGAACTGGCCCGGCTGATACTGGGCGTGGAACTGGCCCGGCTGATACTGGGCGCTGAAGCCGCCCGCCTGGACGCCGAACTGGGTCGGCTGCTGCTGGCCCTGGAAACCGTACTGGCCCTGCTGACCCATCTGGAACTGGCTGTTGACGTCGTTCCGGCGCATGTCCTCCGAGATGACGGTGAACACCTCGAAGCCGCGGGTCAGGAAGCTGACCATGTACATCGCCGCCGAGGCCCAGCCGAGCGTGAGCGCCGTGGGCAGCGCCACGAGCCCCTCGATCGCCTTCTGCCACTGCGACATGGCCTCACGCGACAGCCGCTGCGCGAGGAACTCCTTCTGCACCCGCTCCTCGGACAGGCGCTGCGTCATCTGGTTCGTGTTCACGTTGCTGCCCTGCATCATGCCCGGCTGCATCATGCCCGCCTGCATCGTGCCCGGCTGCATCATGCCCGATTGCCCCATGCCCATGTGCTGGCTCCCTTGCTGCCCGATCCCCTGCTGCCCCGTCATCTGCGAGCCTATGCCTTGAGGTTGATCATACGGACGCTCGTACATGTTTCGTCTCCTTTCGAGTGCCCCCCGCGGGGTCTAGGTAGGCTTGGGATGCAGTGAGTCAACCAGCGCGTCATGAGCGCCTTGATCCGCGCTACGCCGCATCGTGATGAGACGGGGAGGACCCTGCTCGATCGCCATCCGAGGGGCGGCGGATGGGATATGCTCGGCGCATGAAGACCAACGACGTGATCGTCATCGGCGCCGGGCACAACGGCCTGGTCGCTGCCGTTCTGCTCGCCCGCGCCGGGCTCCAGGTGGTGGTGCTCGAGGACAAACCCGTGGTCGGGGGCGCGGCCAGGACCGAGCGTCCCTTCGCCAAGGCGCCCGAGCTCGGCACCTCCACGGGCGCGTATCTGCTCGGCCTCATGCCGCCCGAGTTGCTCGAGCGCCTCAACATCGACATGCCGCTGCTGCGCCGCGATCCGCACTACTTCCTCCCCACCACCGACGGCCGCTACCTGCTGCTCGGCAGCGACACGGAGGACGCCAAGCGCCAGTACACCCGCTTCTTCTCCCAGGCCGACTGGGAGGCCCACGCCGCCCTGCAGCAGGAGATCGGCCAGCTGCGCGACGACATCGCGCCCACCTGGCTCGAGGAGCCGCTGTCCATCGAGGAGACCGCGCAGAAGTACGTGCGCCCGGCGCTGCAGAAGGTGTTCGTCGATCTGTGCCGCGGCACGGTCGGCGCCTACCTCGACCGCTTCGGCTTCAAGAGCGAGCTCATCAAGGCCATGTACGCCGTCACCGACGGCTTCTCCGGGCTGTGCGGCACCTGGGACACGCCGGGCACGGGGATGAACTTCCTCATCCACAACATGTGTCGCCTGCCGGGCGCGGACGGCACCTGGATGATCGTGCGCGGCGGCATGGGCACGGTGACCCAGCGCCTCGCCGAGGCCGCCCGCCAGGCCGGAGCCGAGATCCACACCGGCCGCAAGGTGGCCCGCATCCTGGTCGAGGGCGGCGAAGCTCGCGGCGTCGAGCTGGCGAGCGGCGAGACGGTGACGGCGCGCGCCGTCGTGTGCAACGCCGACCCCTTCCGCATGCGCGACCTCCTCGGCGCGGCGCACCTGCCGGCCGACTACCTCGCCCGCATCGAGGGCTACCGCAGCCGGGGCCGCGACCGGGGGATGACCCTCAAGGTGAACCTCGCGCTCAAGGGCCTGCCGAAGTTCACCTGCCTGCCCGAGGACCGCGGCCAGTTCGGGCCCACGATCCACCTCCTACCCGACGAGCGCGAGGTCATGGCCTCGCTGCGGGACGGCTACGCCGCGGTGCAGGACGGGCGCCTGGCGCCCTTCCCCACCATCGAGTGGTACATCCACACCACCGTCGACCCGTCCCTGCGCGACGCCCACGGCCACCACAACTCGGCGCTCTTCGTGCAGTGGGTGCCCTACGAGCTCAAGGGCACCACATGGGAGGCCGAGGAGGCCGGCTACGTGCGGCACCTCCTGTCCCTGTGTGACCGCTTCGCCCCGGGGACGTCGGATCTGGTGGTGGACACGTTCCCGCTCCCGCCGCCCAAGATCGAGCAGCACTTCGGGATCACCGGCGGCCACATCCACCACGTGGACAACAGCTTCGGCTTTGCCGACCGGCTGCCCTATGCGACGCCGATCGCGGGCGTGTACTCGGCCAGCGCCGGCTGCCACCCGGCGGGCTCGGTCATCGGCGCCGCGGGGCACAACGCCGCCATGCGGCTCCTCCGCGACCGCGGACAGAAGACGGCGGCTTGACGTCGCACCGCGACCCTACCCACCACAACCCGCGCAGATAGATCTTCTCCCGCGCTTCCCCTGGAACGCCGCACGCGTGACCGTCGGGGTATACTCGTCACCATGTCCCGCTTCGAAGACATCGCCGTGATGGTGAGGCGGCTCCGCTCGGAGGCGCGGCTCACCGAGGTGGAGCTGGCGAACGCGGTGGGGCTCGAGGCGGACCAGATCCGCCGCCTGGAGGCGGGGGACCTGGAAGGCCTCTCGACAGCGGCCCTGGCACGTGTGGCGCGCCGATTCTCCCTCCCTCCCGATGAGCTCCTCTCCGGAAAGACCACCGCACGCCCCCTCGGAATCCATTTCAAGCAGCCTGCGCTGAGCGACTTCCAGGAAAAAGACCGGTCGACGGTAGAAGGGATCCTTCGGGAGGCCCAACATGTCGTCTGGCTCAACCGTGCCCTGGGCCTGGGCGACGACCTGCGCCAGCGGTTCGCTCCTGCGCCCGTAGGAGGGCGTCCCTACGAGAACGGCTATGGACTCGCGACCCAGGTACGCGACGCGTTATCCAACAAAGAGGGGCCGCTCTCCGACCTGCGCGAACTCCTCGAAGAGCACTTTGGCATTCTGGTGAAGTCCGCGCCCTTGCATACCACCCGGATACAGGCCCTCTGCGTCAAGGATGCGGCCGAGGGCGCGGCCGCCATCATCCTCAACGAAACAAACGAAGGGTTCGCCAATCCGGCGAAGCAGCGGTCGGATCTCGCACACGAGTTGGGGCACATCCTCGGCGATCCACCGGTCGACGAGGTGGACCTCGTGATCGACGCGAGCCTGACCGAGCATCCGCCCCAGGAGCAGCGCGCGAACGCATTTGCTGCCGAGTTGCTGCTCCCACTCGCGGGCTTGCGGCGCCTCCTCGGCCCTCCCGCGGCGGCTTCGGGCGTGGAGGAAGCACGCGAGCGGGTCCGGCGCGCGCGCGCAGAGTTCTCGACGACGCTCGAGCTGGCGGTCAATCACCTCATCAATCGCGGATATGTCGATGCAGCCCTACGGGAATGGTTGATCGAAAACCCCCTTCCCATCGAACCGCTGCCGGCGCGCCAGCCGCACGTGCCGCTCCTCGAGCGGCGTGTCCATCAGGCGCTGCGAGCATCCGTGATCTCGACCGGACACGCCCGGGAGCTGCTGGGTCTTTCTGTCTGGGATCCGCTCCCGGCCGACATCGTCACCCCGTAGCTCTTCTCTTCGACACGCACCCTGGTGTGAGTAGCGCTCTAGAGAGAATGGCGTGAGCTACCTCCTCGATACGCAGATCGTAGTTGGCTTCCAACGGGCGGGTCGCCTTCAAACGCTGACCGATGCTTCCGCCATCGTTCCCCTGGTGCTCGTGGAGGAGGTGTATGACGAGCTGACGGATCCTGTATCGAAGAAGCCAGACACGCTGCAGCGGGGGCGCCAGGCCCAGACAGCGATCGACGCGGCCCGCTTCATGGTTCGATCCATCGCGGTAGGTAGCCCGGAGTAGAGCACCTTCGCCCAGTTGCGGGCTGGCAGAACCTCGAAGATCGATCTCGGGGAGACCGCTTCCATCGCCCTCTCGATCCACGATTCGAGCCTCGTCTTTGTCACCGTCGATCGAGCAGGAGCGTTCCATGCGCTCAACGAGCTCGGTCCGGGCCGTGTGCTCACGGCGCACTGGTTCTTGCGCAGGCTCGCCGATGCCAAGGCGCTCCCGGTGGGTGACGTTCGCGACGTCGCCGCTCATCTCGAGAGCGCCTCCTCCGGTGGGGCTCCGCAGCCCGGGTGGTGGCGGGACTGGTTCGCGGCGGTGCCCCCGGCATGATGGTGTGGCGTAGCCGGCATCACATGGAGGGGGGTGACGGTATTAAAAAAACCAACTGGCTCCCACTCGAGTGGGGAGAAAGTTGGGCTCTTTCATACCGTCACCCTGTTGCCCCTGGCCCAAGCTGGATGAAGTCTGGGATACACTCAGCTTTGTGTGGTTCCCCGCCGACACGGACGAGAACTCGTACCGCATCCAGATAGACATCTATCGCCGGCTCGGCGCGGAAGCACGGGCCCGGATGGCGGCCGAGATGTCCGAGGATGCGCGACGGATCGCGCTCGCCGGAATCCGGCAGCGCCATCCCGAATATGATGGCCAGCAGGCACGCCGCGCCCTGTTCCGGCTGCTGCTCGGTGACGGCGTCGTGCGCGCGATGTGGCCCGGCGAGCCCCCCGTGGCGCCATGAGTGCAGCGGGCGATTTCCTCGGGCGGATCGTGGATCGCCTGAAAGGGGCAACGGCCGCGCACGGACTCGCGGTGGGGCTCAGCCATGGCGACAAACGCTCTTCATGACATGCGGCGAGCCTTTGCAACGCGGGCAAACGCCTTTTCGACATGCCGAAGGGGGTCTGGCAAGCGCTCCAAAGGCTCTGCGGAGTCGCGAATGGGGTTGGGGCATCCGTTGCAAGGCCTCGCCGCATGCACGGAGGCCCCTTTTTCCGGCTTGCAAAGCCCTGAACCATCGGCAGATGGCCCCTTACGACCGGTGTAAAGGGCGTCGGCGCCACTCGCACGGTGGTTGGGCAGCGTTGCAAAGCCTCGCCGCATGAAACTGCGGAGATGACCACCGCGTGCCACGGGGGGCGGCGATGCACAAAGGACGGCTGCCATTGTGTGGCCAGGGAGGAAGGAGGGAATTTCCGACGTGGAAAGCGGCACCCCAGATGGGCCGCGATGGGGCCACCGGGTGAGTTAGGGCTTCACCTCGAGGGTCATCCCCTCGGCTGGGAGGAGGGGGAGGAGGGGGACAGGTCTGCCTTTCTGCCTTGTAATGTCCGTTCGGATGCCTTCGGCCGTGAGCACATCAACGGGCGCGCAGGCGTCCGGGGAAACTTGCCCCGCCGGGGACCACGGCTGATCTTGTGTACATGGCAAACCACCGACTGCCGGACAGTCCGCGCCCGAGACGCATCACCTGGGCCGAGCGCCTGGCCGAGGAGGGCGAGCTCACGAAGAACGACCCGCCCGACCCGCCTGTCAAGCGACACTATTTTTGACCCCTCCAGCGACAGTAATTTTGACCCCTCCTCGCTCCCTGGTGAATTAACCCCGCTGCGAGGCGCCGATCAGGCCGGCGCGCTTCTTGTGCTTGAGGCGGTAACTCTCGCCCTGGA
>DATAGU010000114.1:0-11165 GCA_036263495.1 Polyangia bacterium
GGGCGCGGTCGAGGGACACGTCCGCCGCGGCCGGGCCTGCGGCGAGGAGGAGCCCATAATCGAAGCCGCGCGCCTTGAGGCCGGTGAGCAGCTCGGTCACCGCGCGGCGGCCGAATTCCCCTTCACCGGGCCGGAGCGCGATCAGCACCTTGCGGCGTTGCCCTCCACCCACCATCCGTGTGCCGCCGTAATACGCGACCCCGTCGCCGCGCTTGATCGGCTCCGCGTCCGAGAAGCCCATGCGCTCGAGCAGCAGGCGGCCAAACGACTCGAAGGCCGGCGGCGCCAGGTGCGCCAGGCGGCGCCGCAACGCCACCCGGCTCGCCCCGCTCAGGCGGGCCGTGGCCACGGCCAGGGTCCGCTCCTGATCGTTCAACTCCCCTTCCAGCTTGAGATCGGCCAGGACGTAATGCCCGCCGCCGGTGGATCGGACCCGGGGGCGTAGCCCCGCGGCCTCGCGAGCCCGCTGGTCGGCGAGCAGGGCCAGGCTCACGCTGCGCCACAGCTCCGGGGGATTGCCACGGAGCAAGCGGCGCTTGATCGCCAGGTCGACGATCTGGCGGATGTGCCACGGCCGCCCATCCCCCGAGCGCAGGACCTCGATCACCGACTCGACCACGCCCCCGCGCGCCGCCGGCCGCTCTCCTCGCGGTGGCTCGGTGCGCGCCTCGGCGCCCGGGCGTCCCTGGACCGCGTTGCGTTGGCCCGGGCCTGCGCCGGGGTGCGTCGCCGCATGATCGGGCCGCTGTCGATCCCGTCCGCGCTGATGCTGGGGGCCACCAGGATGACGTCCCCTCGCATCGAAGCTCGGGCGCTGCACATCGCCGCGCCCCTCGCTTCGGGCGGGCTCGATCCCCGGGCTGGAGGCGGTGGCGAGGGGTTCCTCTCGCCGCGTGGTTTCCTCTTCTGCTTCTTCCTCTTCCGCCTCTTCTTCCTCTTCCTCTTCCGCGGCGGACTCGTCGGCCCGGGACAAGAACGCATCCTCTTCTGCCGTCGCGCCTTCGGCCGCCAGGGCGTCCTCGCTCGTCATCTCCGCGGCCGGCTCGAGCGCATCTACCGCGATCTCCTCATGCTCGCCGGGACCCTCCGCGGGCGCCTCCTGCTCGTCCTGCTCGTCCTCCCCGAGCGCGGGCGCCGCCTCCGATTCGATCGGCGAGGCCTCCTCTGCCTCGGCCGACAGCGCCGTCTCTTCCGCCTCGTCGCTCTCTTCGGGCGCGTGCACCGCGCCCCGGCGTGCAATGGCGGCCGCATCCGGCGTGGCGCTCTCCTCCTCGCCTCCCCGCCGCCGGCCCCTCGCTCCCCGCCGCCGCCGCCGTCCATCGGACGCCGCCGCCGAAGACGCTGCCCCATGCTCGGCCGACCGGCCCGCTCCACGGGCTGGCGAGGCTTCCTCTCCGGCCGCCGCGTGACGCTCCCTGGACCCCTTGGACTCGGGTGCGGCCTTGGTCCCCCTGGGCTCGGCCTTGGTCCCTCTGGGCTCGGCCTTGGCCCCCCTGGGCTCAGGAGGCGGGTAGTAGCGCAGACCGAACACCCCCGGCTTCTCCCGTGTCAGGAGCAGGCCCGGGTCGTGCTTCTTGAGCGCGTCGTTCAGGCGCTGCTGCATCGTGATCTCGGGCGTGCGCCCGATCACGGTGAGCAGGTTTCGTTCGATCGCGAGCTGCGTCAGTTTCTTAAAGTGGAGCGGCTGGCGTTCACGCTTCAGGATCTCGATTGCCGCCTCGAGAAAAGTCATCGCTTCTGCATCCTCTGCATGGTGCCGGAGGTCCGTGTCACGGGTCTGCTCGCCCGGCGCAGCCCAACCCTCCACCTCTCGTCCCCTCGAACCTTGCTCGCATCCTCATGTCCTGTTCTTTCGCGAGGCCTTGCACGGCATGGCACGGGGGGGAGGAGGCTAGGAGATCGAGCGACGGATTCACCGTGCCGAATGGCCGCCGGTCGCGCTCGGCATAGAGATCTCACTCTCCGCCAAGCATTTGCGCCAAGTGGTATCGCGCACACCCCGAGGTGTCAAGGTTCGACGGCGGCGCTCACGAGTCCCACCGGCCACCGGCTGCCATCGATTCTGTCTCTCCTGAGCAAAAACTTGATTCCGACGGAGTCTGCTTCTACTCATGAGAGAGCAAGGCAGCCCCTTGCGAGGCCCGGAGGCGAGATGCTCGGCAAGCGCATCGGTGTGCTACTCGGCGGCGACTCTCCCGAGAGAGCGGTCTCGATCGCTACGGGCCAGGCCGTGCTCACGACGCTGCTCGAGGCCGGGCACGACGCGGTGGCCATCTACGCCGACGGCGATCTCGACCTCGGGCTCCGTCAGGCGCGGGTGGAGATCGCCTTCCTGGCCCTGCACGGCCGAGGCGTCGCCGGACCCATCCAGGGGCTGCTCGAATCGCTCGGCATCCCCTACACCGGGTCCTCGCTCGGCGCCGCGGCGCTGGCGGCCGACAAGCTCAAGTCCAAGGAGTTGATGCGGCTCCACAACCTGGCCACGCCGCCGTATTACTGCCACCTGCGAGGCGCCGGCCGTCCGAGCGAGCAGCATGGCGCCTTTGGCTACCCCTGCGTCGCCAAGCCGCGTAGCGGCGGCTCGGGCATCGGGGTGTCCCTCATCCGTGGGCCGGAAGAGCTCGACGCGGCCATCGAGAGGGCCTTGCGCCTCGATGACGAGGTCCTGGTCGAGCGTTTCGTCGCGGGCCGCGAGATCCAGATCGCGATCCTGGACGGCATGGTCCTCGGTGCGGCCGAGGTGCTGTGCGAGGGAGGTGGGGCGTCCCCCCGCGCCTTGCCGCGGCGTGCCGGCGTGATGCTCCCGCCGCGCCTCGCCTCGGAGCGGCTGTCGGTCCTCTACACCCAAGCGCTGCGGGCCCACGAGCTCCTCGGCTGCGACGGCCTCACCCGGGTCGATCTCCTCGTGCCGGACCATGGCCACGAGGGCAACGAGACCCTGCTCGAGGTCAACGCCTGCCCAGAGCTCGCCCCCCACGCCTCGGTGCCCAAGATCGCCCACGCCGCCGGTTGGAGCTTCACGCAGCTCGTCGAACGCGTCCTCGCCGGCGCCCACAGCGGGGGACGGCGCAGCCGCAGCTCCCGCCCGAGCGAGCGCCGGCCCTGGTTGCTCGGGACGCGGCGCTCGGCCCTCCCCACGGAACGTCACTAGATACTGGCTAATCCCGCTCGAGGTAGGTGTAGCCCGTCAGCCCTTCCTCGTAGAGGCGCAACACGGCGCGCGACTCCTCGAGCGTCATGCGGCGTGCCCGCAGGGCCACCTCCACGGCGCGGCGCAGCCGGGCCACGAGATCTTCTTTGACGTAGCTCACGTAGCGCAGGACGTCGGTCACCGTGTCGCCGCCGAGCACGTGCTCGATGTGGTAGCTGTGCGACACCCCGTCGGTAGCCGTGAGCACGTGGATGGTGTTGGTGTCGCCGAACAGGTTGTGCAGATCGCCGAGGATCTCCTGGTAGGCGCCGGTGAGGAACATCGCGATGTAGTAGTCCTCGCCGGTGAGCGGGTGCAGCTCGAGCACGTGCTTGACGTCGCGGCGGTCGATGAAGTGATCGATCTTGCCGTCCGAGTCGCAGGTGATGTCCGCCAGCACCGCGCGCCGGGTCGGCTCCTCGGCCAGCCGGTGGATGGGCATGATCGGGAAGAGCTGATCGATGGCCCACGAGTCGGGCAGCGACTGGAACATCGAGAAGTTGCAGAAGTAGGTGTCCGAGAGCGCCTTCTCGAGGCCCTCGAGCTCCTCGGGCACGTGGTCGAGCTCGCGCACGATGCGCAGGATCTTCTGGCAGATGCCCCAGAAGATCTCCTCCGCCAGCACGCGCTGATCGAGCGACAGGTGCCCGAGCGTGAACAGCGTCAGGCACTCCTCCTTGTACTCGAGCGCGTCGTGGTACGCCTCGAGGTAGTTCTTGCGCGACACGTCCCGGTGCGTGTCGTGGAGGTTGCGCACCACCTGGCCCGCGTCCTCGGGGAGCTGCTCCGGGAGCTTGCCCACGTCGAACTCGCTCACGCCGAGGATGTCCACCACCAGCACCGCGTGGTGCGCCACCACCGCCCGGCCCGACTCGGTCACCAGCGTCGGGTGCGGGACGTCCGCGGCGTCGCACAGCTCCATCGTCGTGTAGACGATGTCGTTGGCGTACTCCTGCAGCGTGTAGTTCATGGACGACGAGAAGTTGGTCTGCGAGCCGTCGTAGTCCACGCCGAGGCCGCCGCCCACGTCGAGGTAGCGCAGCGGCACCCCCGCCTGGTACAGCTCGACGAAGAACCGCCCGGCCTCGCGCATCGCCGCCTTGAGCGAGCGGATGGCGGAGATCTGCGAGCCGAGGTGGAAGTGCAGGAGCTCGCACGTCTCGAGGAGGTTGTGGTCCTTGAGGAAGCGCACCGCCTCGAGCAGCTCGCGCGAGGACAGACCGAACTTCGAGCGATCTCCGCCCGACGCCTCCCAGCGCCCGGCGCCGCGCGAGGACAGCTTGGCGCGCATCCCGAGGCGCGGCCGGACGCCCGTCTTCTGCGCCACCTGGTGGATGAGCGCCAGCTCCGAGAGCTTCTCCACCACCAGGATCACCGTGCGGCCGAGCTTCGAGGCGAGGAGCGCCGTCTCGATGTACTCCTCGTCCTTGTACCCGTTGCAGATGATGAGCGCTTCCTCGTCATCGAGCATGGCCATGACCGCGAGCAGCTCGGGCTTGGAGCCGGCCTCGAGGCCATAGTGATAGGGCCGGCCATACTCGAGGATGCGCTCGACCACGTAGCGATCCTGGTTGACCTTGATGGGGTAGACCCCCTTGTAGATCCCCTTGTAGCCGTACTCGGAGATCGCGCGCCGGAACGCCTCGTTCAGCTCCACGATCCGGCCGCGCAAGATCTCCGGGAACCGGACCAGGAGGGGCGGGGCGATGCCGCGCTGGCGGACCTCGTCGACCAGCTCCTTGAAGTCAATCTGCGCGGCTTCGGGGCCGGACGGATGAACCGCCACGTTCCCGGCGGCGTTGATGGAGAAGTACGCACTCCCCCAGTTGCGCACGCTGTAGGTCTCGATCGAGTCGGCGATGGTCCAGCGACGGGGCATCCCAGCGACAATGGGCATCTCGGCAGTCAGCCTCCCTTCCGACGCGCCGCGGCGGCGCGACGGGTCTGAATATTACGTGTCGTGTGATCGCTGCAAAGGGAAAGATGAATCGCGGAGGGGAGAAAATGAAGAGGATGCGGCGGGGAAGGGAAGCCTGGCCAGGTCGCGCCTCGACGGGGTGCGACCGCTCTGGCTAGTGCGTCTCGAGCTTGCCGAAGTGGTAGTTGATCTGCGTGTTGTACGGACCGTCGAAGTGCGGGTCGGGGAACTTGCTCTCGGTGAGGAACTTCGCCACGCAGGACTCGAAGGCGCCGTCCTTGGCGTTCGACTCGACGATGTTGAGGCCGCCGACCTTGCCGCCCGGGAAGATGTAGAGCGCGATCTTGACGTCCGCCGGGAACTCGGGGGGCAGCAGGCTCCCGCAGGTGACGGTCAGGGGATCCTTGATCCGGCCTTCGTGATCCCTGATCAGTCCATTGACGGCGATGTCGTTCGGCTGCTCGCCCGCCTTGTAGGTGCCGAAACCGATGAGGGTGGTGATCGCCGGGCCGGGCAGCGGGCTGATGGTGACCTTGTTGAGCTCCGTGACCAGGCACGAAGAGAGCGTCTCCGAGCCCTTCCAGATCATCGGGCGCGCCGCCAGCTTGCCATCGGATTCGGCCTTGAGCTCGATGAGACCTCCGGGATCCGGGGCCTGGCCGATGGGTTGCGGGCACTTGCCCTTGAGCGCCTCCTGGGACTTGGTCTGGATCTCCTTCTGGCGCATGTCGAGCACCGTGGCGCCCTGGAAGGCTCCGGAGGTCTTGCTGGCCGACTTGACGGTGGCGCAGCCGACGAAGAGTACCGACGCGAAAAGTAGGATTGTCCTGTTCATGGCCCCCTCTCTTATCACGCTCTCGTCCGGCATTCCAGCGTCCGCCGAGTCGTTCAGGGCTCGTCCAGGAGCTTGAACAGTTGATGGAGGATGCGCGCCGTGGCGCCCCAGATGCGCCGCTCCTCCCAGTGGTACTCGTGCATGGTGTAGGTCACGCCGAGGAAGGTCGTTTGCCCCCCGAGCCGGTAGCGCTCGGGGTGCTGCAGATCGCTGAGCGGGGGCACCAGCACCTCCGCCACCTCCGCCGGGGCGGGCTCGAGCGTGAGCGGGCCGGAGACGGCGGCCACCACGGGCGTGATCACGTAGCCCGTGGGCGTGGGCACGTCGTCGAGGAGGCCGAGGACGGTGGCGCTCTCGGGCGGGATGCCGAGCTCCTCGCGCGCCTCGCGCAGCGCCGTGGCCGTCGCGTCGGCGTCGATGTCCTCGCGGCCGCCGCCCGGCAAGGCGATCTGTCCGGCGTGGGCGCGCAGGTCCGCGCGGCGCACGATCAGGATCATGCGGGGCTCCTCGTCCGCCACCTGCCACAGCGGCACGAGCACCGAGGCCGACCGGTATCCGTCGAGGTGGAGGCCGAGGCGGGGCCGGCTGGCGAGCCGGCCCCGGAGGCGCTCGAGATCGATGGCGTCGCCCTCCTTCAAGGCAGGATCTTGCCCGGGTTCAAGAGATCGTCGGGGTCGAAGAGGCGCTTCATCTGACGCTGCAGCCGGATGAGCCCCTCCTCCTGCTCCCAGGGGAGGTACTGGCGCTTGAGCAGGCCCACGCCGTGCTCGCCGGCCAGCGTGCCCTTGAGGTCGAGCGTCGCGCGCATGATGCCGTCCATGGCCGCGCCCACGCGGCCGGCCACCTCCTGGCTCTCCTCCTCGTCGACCAGCAGGTTGATGTGGAGGTTGCCGTCGCCGGCGTGGCCGTAGGTGGCGCAGGGGATGCGGGCCTGGCCCGACACCTCGCCGACCCGGCGCAGCATCTCCGGGATGGCGCTCCGCGGCACCACGATGTCCTCGGGGATCTTGCGCCGGTGCAGCTCCTTGAGCGTCGGGTTGGCGCGGCGGCGCGTCTCCCACAGCTCGCGTCGCTGCCGCTCGTCCTGCGCCACTTGGATCTCGATCGCCCCCGCCTCCTCGCAGGCCGCGGCGCAGCGCTCGAGCGCGGCGTCGATCCCCTCGGGATCGCCGTCGAGCTCGCAGATCATCACCGCGCCCGCCCCCTCGGGGAGGCGGTACGGGGTGCGGCCGCGCAGGTGCTCGATCGTGACGTGGTCGAGGAGCTCGAGGGCGCGCGGCCGGTGGCCCCGGCGGATCATGCGCCCCACCGAGGCCCCGGCGGTGAGCGCGTCACGGAACACCGCCAGCAGCGTGGCCACGGCCGGCGGCTTGGGCAGGAGTTTCAGCGTGATCTCCGTCACCACGCCGAAGGTCCCCTCGCTGCCCACCAGGGCCCCGACGATGTCGTAGCCGGTCACGCCCTTGGGCGTGTAGCGCCCGGGGTGGAGCACCTCACCGCCCACCAGCACCACCTCGAGCCCGAGCACGTACTCGCGCGTCACCCCGTACTTGAAGGCGCGCGGCCCGCCCGCGTTCTCGGCCACGTTGCCGCCGAGCGTGCAGCTCGCGAGCGAGGCCGGATCGGGCGGGTAGAAGAGCCCCTCGGCCTCCACCCGCGCCTGCAGGTCGCCGGTGATCACCCCCGGCTCCACCACGGCCACGAGGTCCTCGGGATCGATGGACCGGATGGCCGTCATCCGCTCGGTCGAGAGCACCACCCCGCCGCGCACCGGCAACGCCCCGCCGGTGAGCCCGGTCCCGGCCCCGCGGGGGGTGACCGGGAAGCGAAACTCCCGCGCCAGGCGCAGCACCAGCTCCACCTCCTCGCGCGACCGGGCCAGCACCGCGCATTCGGGCGGGTAGGGGCCGAGGCTCGATTCGTCCCAGGCGAAGCGTTCGAGCGCCTCGGGATCGCGGATCACGCGATCCGCCCCGAGCTCGCTCGCGAGCCGCTGATAGACGTCGATCATGGGAGTCGTCGGCGATGAAGGGACCGGGGACGAGCCTTGGCCCGGAGCAGGAGATCGCTGATGGCGCTGGAGAGGGACCGACAGGACGCCGGACCCGAGACCGGGCAGCAGGTCACCAGCAGATGCCGCCTACCGCCCGGGTCCATGGTGCGGGAGAGGTCAGACGCTGAAGGACGAGCCGCAGCCGCAGGTCGACTTGACGTTCGGGTTCATGAACTTGAACCCTGCGCCCTGGAGCCCCTCGACGTAGTCGACGTCCGTGCCGACCAGGTACTGCAGGCTCATCTCGTCCACGATCAGCTGGACGCCGTGCGAGTTGAAGGTGCGGTCGATCTCCGTCACCTGATCGAAGTAGAGGTCATACGCAAAGCCCGAGCAGCCGCCGCCCACCACGCGCAGCCGCAGCCCGTAGCTCTCCTCGATGCCCTCGGCCGCCTTGATCTCCTTGACCTTCTCCGCCGCGAGCGCGGTCAGGCCCACCGTGGGCTCTTCCCCGGCGGACACCGGCATCTGCGGGTTGTTGGTCTGGGGGGTCTGGCCGTGAGTCGTCATGTCCATGAAAATGCCTCCTGTGATACCGGAGTATCACCCAGTGCGATACGGTTCGAGATCGTGATTGTCAAGTAAGGCTCGGGCTCGGCTCCCGCTCGGGGCGCTGCAGGCGCCTCAAAGATTGGCCGCCTGCACCTGCTTGCGGCCCTTGACCCAGAGCCGCTTGAGCCATCCCCGCTCCGCTTCCATCTTCTTCTGGATGGCGAGCAGACCATCGATGAGCGCCTCGGGGCGCGGCGGGCAGCCGGGGACGTAGATGTCCACCGGGATGACCTGATCGATGCCCTTGAGCACCGAGTAGGCGTGCTGGAACAGGCCGCCGCAGTTCGAGCACGAGCCCATCGAGATGACGTACTTGGGCTCGGGCATCTGGTCGTAGAGGAGCTTGATGCGGGTGGCCATCTTGTAGGTGACCGTGCCGGCCACGATGATGAGGTCCGCCTGGCGCGGGGTGGCGCGCGGGGCCGAGCCGAAGCGCTCCAGGTCGCCGCGGGGCCCGCCCGTCTGCATGAGCTCGATGGCGCAGCAGGCGGTGCCGAACAGGAGATACCAGGCCGAGTTCTTGCGGCCCCAGTTGAGCAGATCCTCGACCTTGGTCAGCAGGATGCCGCTATTTTCCATCGATGTGGACATCGCTCTCTTACTCCGTCTCTTGGTAGGAGTACCGCTCCTCGGCAAAGGGTTCGCCGCGGTTGTGGTAGCCCCGCTCTTCCCAGAACCCACGCCGATCCTGCGGCATGAACTCCAGCTTGTGGAGCCACTTGGCGCTCTTCCAAGCGTACAATTTGGGGACCACGAGGCGCACCGGACCGCCGTGCTCGGGCGTGAGGGGTTTGCCGTCGTGGGCCCAGGTGATCATCACGTCGTCATCCATCAGCCAGGATAGCTCGACGTTGGTGTAATAGCCATCGTAGGAGTGGGCCATGACGTGCTTCGCGCTCGGCTTGACCCCGGTGAGCTCGGCGAGGGCGCGGAAGGAGATGCCCTCCCACGTGTTGTCGAGCCGCGACCAGGTGGTCACGCAGTGGAAGTCCGAGGTCAGCACGAGGCGCGGCAGGGCCTGGAGATCCTTCCAGGTGAGGCGCAGGGGGCGCTCGACGTCGCCTTCGGTGCGGAGCTCGAAGTCTTCGAGGCGCAGCTTGGGGACGCCCGAGTAGTGCAGGACGGGCCACTTGGTGGTCAGGGTCTGTCCGGGAGGTGTGCGGGCGGCCAGATCTTTGGTGGCGGGGGGCTGGGGCATGGGGCAATCCGCGAAAATGCTGCGCCTTACCGGCATTATGCGAGCCATGGACTGGGTGTCAAGTGAAGGTGGCCCCTCCAGGCTTCGCTGCACGACCGGGGGCGGGGCCCCCTGGACCCCCAGCGAGAGGGAACCTACGGTTGCCCTCTCGCGCTCTCCTTCCCTTGGGGGATAGATGATGTAGAGGCGCCTGGGTCCTCGCCGCCCTGTGCCGGCGCTGGGGGCGGCGGATGGTGGCGCGGGCGGCTGCGGAGGGCGCTCACTCTGATGGGTGGGAGGATGATGTAGATGGGGCTCGTCTGGGCGGACCTGGGCGGGGGGAGGTGAGGGAGGGGCGGCTTCGGGTGGGGAGGCGGCGGGCTTGGGTTTCTTGGCGGTGTGGCGGTTGAAGGCGCGGCGGGTGGCGATGGGGCTCGGACACGGGATGGTGGGGTCGAGCTTGTGGGCGTGCCGGAAGGCGCGCAGGATCTGGCCGAGGAGCAGGAGGTTGATGCCTTCGAGGCGGTCGAGGTCGCCCTGGGTGACGGGGGGCGGGCGCAGTCGGGCGGCGGTGGCGGCGGCGAGGAGGTGCTGGGCGGCCTGGTCGAGCTCGGCGGCGTAGTCGTCGTCGAGGCTGGCCAGGTTGAGCCGGGTGCGGAGGGCGGGGTCTTCGCGCTGGATCCAGCGGCGCAGGATCTGGGCGAGGCTCGAGAGGCCCAGGGCCAGGGCTTCGGGGGTGTCGGCGCGGCCGATGCTGGTGGTGACTTCCTGGCGCAGGACGGGGGTCTGGCCGGCGGCGTCGAGGAGGGCGCTGGCGGCCTGGTCGCGGAGGTCGAGGCCGGTGGCGCGGGCGGTCTGGAGCGCGGTGTCCAGCATGGCGCGGGCGGTGCCGTCGGCGGCTTTCTTGGTCTTGTGCCGGCCCATCATCTCTTCGAGCCGGTGCGCCTGATCGACGGCGAGGGCCAGCAGGGGGGAGGAGAAGCCTCGCACGCGCCGCCGTTTCTCGGGTGTGGCGCGCTGCCAGTAGTCGTGGACGAGGTTGTAGATGCGCGTGGTGTCGGTGACGATGCGCTGGCTGCTGATGGTGGCGCCCAGGGTGACGAGATCGGCGCTGCTCGTGCCGGCCAAGAGCTGGGGGAGAAGCTCGGGATCCGCGGGGCCGATGCGCTCGGAGAGGACGCCGAGGGCGTAGGTGGTCTCGGGGAGCGCAGGAGGGGCGGGTGCGGCGGCGAGGGTCGGGGCAGGCGTGGGCTGAGCCTGGGAGAGGTCGCGCATGTACTCGTTTTCGCTGCGGAGGGGCGGAGAGTTTCGTGGATCTGAGCGGTTTTTTTCCAAGTGGTTGAAACCGGGGGGCGAAAATTTAGGGGTGCGCGCGGGTTGGTGAAGGGGCGTACGGTTGTGGGGTGGGCTGTCTCCTGGGGAGGAGGGGATGTCTCCTGG
>DATAGU010000115.1:0-28933 GCA_036263495.1 Polyangia bacterium
CCGCGCACGCTCAGGGCGCCACCGCGCACGCTCAGGGCGCCACCGCGCACGCTCAGGGCGCCACCGCGCACGCTCAGAGCGCCACCGCGCACGCTCAGGGCGCCACCGCGCACGCTCAGAGCGCCACCGCGCACGCTCCGCACGCCACCGCGCACGCTCCGCACGCCACCGCGCACGCTCCGCACGCCACCGCGCACGGTCCGCACGCCACCGCGCACGCTCCGCACGCCACCGCGCACGCTCAGCACGGCTTCCTCCGAAGGGGGGCCGGGTGCAGTCACGGGCCGGGCCCACCCGGCGAGAGCCGTTCCTACCGCCGCCACTCCCGGCGCAGCAGCCCGTAGATGGCGGTGTCGGCGAACTCGCCCGTCCCCATGCCTGCGCCGGGCACGCGGAAGCTCTCGCGTAGATGGCCTTCCTTGCGGAAGCCGAAGCGCTCGACCAGGCGCGCGGACCGCTTGTTGGCGGGATCGAGCTGCGCCTCGACGCTGTGCAGCTGCATGGACCCAAAACCGAAATCAAGGAGCGTGGACAGCACCTCGCTCATCAGGCCCTGGCCCCAGCAATCACGCGCCAGGATGTACCCCACCTCGGCGCGGGCGTGCTGCTGGAGCCAGCGGTGATAGGCACACTTGCCGATCACCCGCCCGTCCACCTTGCGGACGAGCGCCCATTCGATGCCATGCCGCTCGTAAAAGGAGCGGGCCGCCGCGCGCACGATGTTGCGCGTCTCGGCAATGCTGCGGTGCGGCGGCGTGTTCCAGAAGCGCATCGTCTCGTCGTCTGCGTAGGCGACGTGGAGATCAGCCGCATCGGTGGGCCCGAGCTCGCGCAGGTGCAGGCGCGGGGTCGCTAGCTCGGGGAACGAAGCGAACAAATCCGGCTCGGCGGTGATCATGCTGCGCCTCATTCCACGCTTGCGACGGCGCGAGCGCAAGTATATCTAGACGCGAGCCGCATGCGCGACGACGAGACCCAGCTGCCCGGCGACCTGGCGGCGCTGCGCCAGGAAATCGACTCGATCGATGATGAGCTGCTCGCTTGTCTGCACCGTCGCGCGAGCCTCGTGCACGACGTGGCGGCTTGGAAGCGGGCCCATTCGCAGCCCTTCTACGTCCCCGACCGCGAACGCCAGGTCATCGAGCGGCTGCAGCGGGCGAGCCAGGGACCCTTCCCGGCGGAGGCCGTCCGCGTGGTCTTCTCCGAGATCATGTCGGCCTGCCTGTCGCTCGAGGAGCGGCTCAAGGTGGCCTATCTCGGACCGGAGGCGACGTTCACGCACCAGGCCTCGCGCTCGCGCTTCGGTCTGTCGGCGCTCTACGTGCCGGCGGCCACCATCGCCGGCGTGTTCGCCGAGGTGGAGCGGGGGCGCGCGGACGTCGGCGTCGTGCCGATCGAGAACTCGGCCGAGGGCGTCGTGAGCCACACGCTCGACGTGTTCCTCGACTCGGATCTCGTGATCGGTCAGGAGATCGTCATCGAGGTCTCACACTGCCTGCTCACCCGCGCCGGCTCGCTCGAGGAGATCGAGAAGGTCTACAGCCATCCCCAGGCGCTCGGGCAGTGCCGCGTGTGGCTCGGGGCGCACCTGCCGGGTCGGCCGCTCATCGAGGTGGCGTCGACGGCGCTGGCCGCGCGCCTGGCCAAGGACGATCCGACCGCCGCCGCGGTGGCCTCGGAGCTCGCGGGGCGGCTCTACGACCTCAAGGTGGCGGGCTCCAAGATCCAGGACGCGAGCCCGAGCATCACCCGCTTCCTGGTCATCAAGCGGCCCGAGCCGTCACCGCCCGCGGGGCCTCCGACGGCGCCGAGCGGGCGCGACAAGACCTCCATCCTCTTTGGCTTGAAGGAGGCCCCCGGGGCGCTCTACCGTGC
Source organism: Polyangia bacterium (assembly GCA_036263495.1). GTDB lineage: Bacteria > Myxococcota_A > Polyangia > Palsa-1104 > SHYY01 > DATAGU01. Next base: position 1,876 of record DATAGU010000115.1, read on the forward strand.
TCTGGCCCCCTTGGCCGAAGCCGGCATCACGCTCACCCGCATCGAGTCGCGCCCCTCGCGGCGTCGGGCCTGGGAGTATGTCTTCTTCATCGATGTCGAGGGGCACGTGAACGAGCCCGCGCTCAAGGGCGCCCTCGAACGTTTCCAAACGCAGTGTTCGCTCGTGAAGGTGCTCGGCTCCTACCCCAGCGAGACACGGGGCGATGCCGGCGGCAAAGCCCGAGGTGATGTCCGAGGTGAAGAATGATCGACAGCGCACGAGCAGCCGGCCGGATCCGCATCGCCGATCTGGTCTCCCCGGGCATCGCCGCCATCCGTCCCTATGAGCCGGGGAGGCCCATCGACGAGGTGGAGCGCGAGCTCGGCATCAAGGGGGTGATCAAGCTCGCGTCCAACGAAAACCCCCTCGGCCCCTCGCCGCGCGCGCTGGAGGCGCTGTCCCAGGAGCTCGGCAAGCTGTCGCTCTACCCCGACGGTGCCTGCTATTACCTGCGGCGGGCGCTGGCCGCGCAGCTCAAGGTGGAGGAGGTCGAGATCGCGCTCGGCAACGGCTCGAACGAGCTGCTCGATCTGCTCGTGCGCGCCTTCTGCACCCCCGAGCACGAGGTGCTGGCCCCGTCCCACACCTTCGTCTGCTATCGCCTGGCGGCACAGATGCACGGGGTGGGCTATCGCGAGATCCCGCGCGGGCCGGACTTCTCCTACTCCGTCGATGCCTTCCTCGCGGCGGTGACGCCGCGCACTCGCATCCTGTTCCTCGCCAACCCCGACAACCCGACGGGCGTCTATCTCGGCGAGGCGGAGCTCCTGCGCCTCGTACGCGAGCTGCCGCCGCAGGTGATCCTGGCGGTCGACGAGGCGTACCGCGAGTACGTGCGGGCCCCCGACTACGCCGACCTCCTCGCCCGGCGGTGCGAGCGCGAGCTGCTCGTGCTCCTGCGCACGTTCTCCAAGATCTATGGCCTGGCCGGGGTCCGCTGTGGCTATGCGATCGCGCCACGCGAGGTGGTGAGCTACCTCGACCGGGTGCGCAACCCCTTCAACGTGAGCATGCCGGCGCAGGTGGCGGCGCGCGCCGCCATCGGCGATACGGCGCATGTCGAGCGTTCGCAGCGGCTCAACGCGGCCGGGATGGCGCAGCTCCAGGCGGGGCTCGAGCGCCTCGGCGTGCGGTACATCCCGAGCCAGGCCAACTTCCTCCTCATCGACGTGGCTCCGCGCGAGGGGCAGGAGGTGTTCCTCGCGCTCCTGCGGCGCGCCGTGATCGTACGCCCCCTCGGGGGCTACCGGCTGCCGCACCACCTCCGCGTGACCGTCGGCACGGCGGAGGAGAACCACCAATTTCTCACCGAACTGGAGGCCGTGCTTGGCTGAGACGCCCGTTTCCGGTGTCCCTGATCCGGGAGGCCAGGGAGGCCAGGGAGGTACCATCGCCCCGGGCCGGGTGGCGCTCCTCGGCACGGGCTACATCGGTGGCTCGATCCTTCTCGGGCTGCGCCGTGCCGGTCTGGTCACGCGCTGCGCGGGCTTCGACGCCGATCCCGCGATGCTCAAGGCGGCGCTCGATCGCGGCATCATCGATGAGGCCGCGGATTCGCCGGCCGGTGCGGCGCGGGAGGCCGACGTCGTGGTGCTGGCCACGCCCGTCGGGGCCACGGCCACGCTGGCCGCGGCCGTGGCGCCGGTGCTCCGGCCTGGCTGCCTGGTCTTCGATATCGGCTCCATCAAGGCCAGCGTGGTGGCGGCGGTGGAGGAGGCGCTCCGCGGCACGGGCGCCCACTTCGTCGGCACCCACCCGATCGCCGGACAGGAGTTCCGGGGCCCCACGGCGTCCGATGGCACGCTGTTCACCGGGCGGCTGTGCATCCTCACCCCTACGCCGCACACGGAGCCGGCGGCGCTCGGGCGTTGTGCTCGGCTGTGGCTGGCCCTGGGCGCGCGCATCGCCCAGCTCGATCCGGTGCTGCACGACCGGGTGCTCGGCGCGATCAGCCACCTGCCGCACGTGGCGTCCTTCGCCCTGGCCGCCACGGTGGACCGGGTCCTCCGGCAGGACGATGAGCAGGCGCGGGTGGCGCATGGGCTGTGGGGCGGCGGTTTTGCCGACACCACGCGCATCGCCGCCTCGAACCCGATCATGTGGCGCGACATCCTGCTCGCCAATCGCGACGTGCTCCTGCCGCTCGTGGAGACGATGATCGATGAGCTCGAGGGCCTGCGCACGGCCATGTCCGGCGGTGAGGGCGAGGCGCTCGTCGAGACCATCCAGCGCGCCGCGCGTGGCCGGCGGCAGGTGATGGGAGGCTAGCCCGTGCCAGAGCCGTGGATGCGGGCCCTGAAGTGTGGTGGGCCGCTCCTCGGCGCTCTCGTGATGCTGCTCACGGGCTGCGGTCTGTTCAGCGATGCTCCGCCGGCCGCACGGCCGGCGGGGGCCGGGACCGCAGGGCGTGTCGCCGCGCCGCGGTCCCCACCGCCCGGGACCGCGGAAGCGCTCGCTTCGGGGCCGCTCGGCCTGGTGCCCTCGGGGATGGAGATGGTGGCCGAGATCGATGTGGGCCAGATCGCCCGCTGGCCGCTCAGCGGGCGTTTCGGCTGGCTCAAGGCGGCCTTGCCGGCGCGACACGCGGAGTGGCTCGCGGCGCTCGCGAGCGGCGAGCTGCCGGGCGTGGAGCTGGCGGCGCTCGGCGTCGGCCTCGCCGCGCCCGAAGGGGGAGAGGTGGTGGCGATCTTCCAGGGGCATCCCTCGTCGGCGACGGAGCGGGAGCTGCTCATGCGCTGGGCCGGCGGCGCCTACTCCGGGCGCGACGAATACCACGGCACGACGTTGGTCGAGCGCGCGGGGCGCGTCTACGCGCAGCTCGGCCAGGCCGCCGCCGTCTTCGGGGCACGCGGCGCCGCGCGGCGCGCGGTGGACGTATTGCACGAGGACGAGGAGGGCCTCGTGCAGGCGGCCCGGGTGCGGGGCAAGGGCCAGAGGACGGGCACGGAGACCGCGCTCGGGAACACGCTCGGGACCGACCGCCTGCTCGTGAAGGCGCTCATGCGTGCGCCCACGCCCAAGGAGGGGCGGCTGGCGCTGCAGGGGGCGCTCCTGCTCGGCCCGGCGCTTGCCGAGCGGCTCACCGCCGTGGGGGTGCAAGCCGAGCTGCTCGAACCCATGGTTTGGATCACGGCCGCGGTCGCGCTCGGTGACGGGGCGGATCTCGGGGTGGTGGTCGGGACGCGGAACGAGCGCGCGGCCCAGGATCTGATGGAACGCACCAAGATCGCGCTCGCCGGGCTCAAGGCCCAGGCGGCGGTGCAGCGTCTTGGGCTTTCACCCTACCTCGACGCCATGCGCATGGGGCGCAAGGGCGTCGAGGTGCACTTCGGGCTGCGCCTCGAAGCACGGCGCCTGGCGCGGCTCATGGAGCGTCTCGAGGCCCTGTGGGCGCTCGGGCGCGGGAGGGAAGAGTGAGCGATCTGATCTTGCGAGGGGCCTCACGCCCGCTCATCGGTGACATCCGCGTGCCCGGGGACAAGTCCATTGCCCACCGGGCCGTGCTGTTCAGCGCGCTCGCCCACGGGCGCTCGCGCGTGCGCGGGCTCTCGGGCGGCGAGGACAACAACCGCACCGTGGCCGCCTGTCGTGCGCTCGGGGTGCGCATCGAGTCGGGCCCGGGCTCGGGTCCGGATCCGGGCGGCGAGTTGATCATCGAGAGCCAGGGGCTCGATGGGCTGCGGTCGAGCGCGACAACGATCGACTGCGGCAACTCGGGCACGACCATGCGCCTCCTGGCCGGGGTGCTGGCCTCGCGCCCGTTTGCCACCACGCTGGTCGGCGATCAGTACCTCGAAGCGCGGCCGATGCGCCGCGTGGCCGAGCCGCTGGGCCGCATGGGCGCGACCATCACCGGGCGCACCGGCGTCCGAGGTGAGCTGTACCCGCCGCTCACGATCGGGAGGGGGGGGCAAGGGGGCTCCGTGAGCGCGCCGCTGCACGGCATCGACTATGTCTCGCCGCAGGCCAGCGCCCAGGTCAAGTCCGCGATCCTCCTCGCGGGTCTCGCGGCCGAGGGGACGACGCGCGTATGTGAGCCCGCGCCCTCGCGCGATCATACGGAGCGCATGCTGCGCGCCCAGGGGGTGCCGCTCATCGTCGAGAAGGGGCTCGTGCAGATCGAGCCGGCGGGCTGGGATCGGCGCCTCCTGCCGCTCGACGTGACCGTGCCGGGCGACTTGTCGTCGGCCGCCTTCCTGCTCGGCGCGGCGGCGATCGTGCCGGGCAGCGTGCTGGTGCTGCGCGGCGTGGGCGTGAACCCGACGCGCACGGGGGTGCTCGATGCGCTGGTCATGATGGGCGCGGCGCTGTCGATCGACGTGCTCGGCGAGGTGGGCGGCGAGCCGGTGGCGGACGTCACGGTCTGGGGCTCACCGCTCCGCGGCATCGAGATCGCGGGCGCTCTCACGGTGCGGGCCATCGACGAGCTGCCCCTGCTGGCGGCGGTGGCCGCGCACGCCGAGGGCGAGACCGTGATCCGCGACGCCCGCGAGCTGCGCGTCAAGGAGTCGGACCGCATCGCCAGCATGGTGGCGGCGCTCACCGGGCTCGGGATCGATGCCGAGGAGCGCGAGGATGGCCTGGTCATCCGCGGCCGGCCCGGCCCGGGGAAGGTGCGGGGCGGCCAGGCCAAGAGCGCCGGCGATCACCGCATCGCCATGGCCGCGGCGGTGTGCGCCCTGTTCGCCGAAGGCCCCTCGCGCATCGAGGACGCCGCCAACATCGCCACCAGCTTCCCGAGCTTCGTGCCGCTCGTCCAGGGGCTCGGCGCCGAGCTCGAACTGCGCCCATGAGAGCGCCGCGTGCGACCGTGGCAGCGCGCAGGGACCCCCGCTTCACACCCCTCTTGCGCGGAACTGCCAAAGGACAGTAAAGGACACGCGCCATCGTTGGCGAGTTGGCCGGCTGTAAGAGGAGGACGATCCCCATGGTGTTCGGCAAGCTGCTGCCGCGTGAAACCAGCTTCTTCGACTTCTTCGAGCGTCACGCCGCACTCACGATCGAGGGGGCCAGGGAATTCCATTCGCTCGTCACGACGAGCGACAGCATCGCCAGCAAGGCGAGGCGCATCAAGGAGATCGAGCACGAGACCGACGTCATCACCCACCAGTGCGTCGAGGCTCTGCACAAGACCTTCATCACGCCCCTCGATCGAGAGGACATCCACACCCTCATCACCAAGATGGACGACATCATGGACTTCGTGGAGGCGGCGGCCGAACGGGTGGCCCTCTACGAGCTCCATGACATGACCCCCGAGGTGCGGGAACTCGCCGACCTCCTGGTGCGCTCGGCCATGGTCGTGGAGGAGGCGATCAAGGGCCTGCGCGACATGAAGAACTCGCAGGAAGTGCTCAAGCGCTGCATCCAGATCAACCGCTTCGAGAACGACGGCGACGACATCCTGCGCCGCGCGGTGGCACGCCTGTTCCGAGAGGAGAAGGACCCGGTCACGATCATCAAGTGGAAGGAGATCTACGAGCTCCTCGAGACCGCCACCGACCGCTGCGAGGACGTGGCCAATGTGCTCGAGGGCATCGTGCTGGAGCACGCCTGATGTCAGCTCTGTGGTACGCCGTGGTGGGCACGGTCGTCGTCGCCCTGGTGTTCGACGTCATCAACGGCTTCCACGACGCCGCCAACTCCATCGCCACGGTGGTCTCGACGCGGGTGCTGTCGCCGCGCACGGCGGTCCTGTGGGCCGCGTTTTTCAACTTCGTCGCCATGTTCGTGTTCGCGCCCAAGGTGGCCGACACGATCTCCAAGATCGTGAAGATCCGGTCCGACGACTCCATGTTCGTGTTCGTCGTGCTGGCCGGGCTGGTGGGGGCGATCGTGTGGGATCTACTGACGTGGGTCTGGGGACTACCGACGAGCTCCTCACATGCCCTCATCGGTGGTTTTGGCGGCGCGGGCGCGGCCTACGGCGGCTGGCAGCTGCTGCGGTGGGACAAGCTCCTCCAGACGATGGAGTTCATCGTCCTCGCGCCGTTCATCGGTCTCGCCCTCGGGTTTGCCCTCATGCTCGGCGTCTACTGGTTGTTCCGGCGTTGGCGGCCCTTCGCCGTCGACCACCTGTTTCGCCGCGGGCAGCTCCTGAGCGCCGCGCTCTATTCGCTGGGGCACGGCGGCAACGACGCGCAGAAGACGATGGGCATCATCATGGCCGTGCTGATCGCCGGCGGGCACATGAAGGCCAACACCATGCTGTCGCTGACCGACCCGAGGACGCTGTGGATCATCCTCTCGTGCCACGCCGCGATGGGGATCGGCACCGCCTTTGGCGGGTGGCGGATCGTCAAGACGATGGGGATGAAGATCACCAAGCTGAAGCCCGTGGGCGGATTTTGCGCCGAGACAGCCGGCGCCTTTACCCTGTTCCTCGCCACCCAGGCCGGCATCCCCGTATCGACCACGCATACCATCACCGGCTCCATCATCGGCGTCGGCGCGACCAGCAAGCTCTCGGGCATCAAGTGGGGCGTGGCGAGGCGCATCGTATGGGCCTGGCTGCTCACCATCCCGGCCTCGGGGCTGGTAGCCGCCGGCTGCTTCTACGCTTTGCGCTTCTTCGTTCGGTAGCTCTGGCGAGCGACCGGCGCCAGTGACCGCTCAAGGCCCTTCGGCCTTCCCGCAACGACCTCGCCGTCCATCCCTGCCACACCGTCATTGTCGGTTGCTCATGACGGCCGTATAGTAGTGTCCAGGTTCAGCCGGGCCGAACTGAACACCCCGGTATGAACAGGGGGAGCGCGCCATGGACAAGACGAGGATCGAACTCTCAGAGACGGCTTCGAGCCGTCTGTTGGCGGCCTTGCATCGGATGAGACGCACGGAACTCCTCATCCTCCTCGAACGTGCGCTCGAGCGATTGCCGGCGTCCATGCTCCACGAGGTGATCGGCGACTACCTCCCTGCCGAGGCGCTGGCCGCCGGGCCTGCGGAAAGACCCAAGGGCTGGCGAGCAGGCGCGTTACTCGCGCAGGTCCGGGCCTTCCGCGGCGCTAGCCGGCGTGGCGAATATTACGAAGAGGCGACCGATTCCGCGGCCACGAATTGCTCGACGGGGACGAGTCGCTGGATCACCCGCTTCACGAAGCTGCTGGAGGAGGCCGTGAAGTGGGCCGAGTCCGACCCGGGGGAGGCACGCCTTGTCTTCGACCTCCTGTTCGAACTCCTGCGCCGCATCGAATATGGCGACGAGGATATCGTCCTCCTGGGGGACGGGCGTTTGAGGCGGCTGGGCATCGATTGGGACAAGGTGTTGCCGGCCTACTTCCGATGCCTTGCATCCTGCGTGACGCCCGAGGAGTACAAACAGCAGGTCGAGAGCACCCTCGCCGACTTCATCGAATCCAATCGGTCGCACTACCTTGCTCAAGCACGCGTCACGGCCACGCCAGAGCAACGGGCGGTGCTCGACAAAGCGACGAATCGGCGTTGAGGTGAAGGAGATCCCGTCCAGGCATCACGGCACGAGGACGCCGCGGCCACGAACTCGTAGCTTCAGGATAGGAGATCGACCTTGTCGTAGATGTCGCTGAGCGCAATAGAACCGCGAAGCGAAGGAAGCTCGACCGTACCCGAACCCTCGACCGTGGTGAGCAGCCATTGTCCGGTGTCGAGCCGCCGATAGTGTTCCACGCGGCGCGTGAGCTGCGTCACCATCAGGTACTCGGCGAGCGAGCTGAGGTGTCGATAAAACTCGAACTTGGGGCCTCGATCGTACGCCTGGGTAGAGTCCGACAGGACCTCCGCGATGAAGAGCGGATTGACGAGGCGATGGGGTCCTTGTGATGGAACTCTGCACGACCACAAACCACCGATGCATCTGGGTAGCTATACATGCGGATGGCGGGCACGTGGACGCGCTGATCGCTCGTGAAGACCATGCACGGTCGGCCCCGCACCAGGGTTCCGAGCGCCCGCACCAAATTGGCGGCGATGAGGTTATGCCGCGGCGAGGCGCCGGCCATGGCACGAACGACGCCACCCACGTACTCGTGTTTGCTCTCGCTCGCCAGTTCGTGCGCGAGATATTCGTCTTCGTTGATCTGGAGTTGTTCTGCTGGGCTCATCCTCCCTTGAAGGTACGTCGTTTGTCCGGATTTGTCACCTGTCCGGACGAGTATCGGACGCGGTCGGTCTGGTTTCTGGTGGTTCATGCTCCTCCTTTCGGTCGAGACCCAGGGCAGAACGCACCTCGGCGATGGGGCGGCGCCAGTAACGGCCGCTGTTCTCCACGCTGGTGAAGCTGCGTGTGTACATGCGGTCGATGTACAGGGTGCCGTCGAGGTGGTCGATCTCGTGTTGGAGGATGCGAGCATGCCAGCCGTATGCCACGTAGGCGACCGGTCGTCCGCCCTCGTCCAGGGCTTCGAGGCGCACGGCACGCGCCCGCGGTACGAGGGCGGCAAAGCCATCGAGGCTCAAGCAGCCTTCGAAGTACTCGACGGGCGTGGGGTCCTCGATGGTGAGCCGGGGGTTGATGAGCACCTGGAACGGGACCGGGGAGCGCTCGCGCGCCGCCAGTTCTTCAGGCGGCAGGCTCTGTTGGTACTCTGCGGGATCCTCGATGACGGCGAGGCGCAAGGGCACGCCGATCTGGGGCGCGGCCAGGCCGACGCCGGGTGCGTCACGCATGGTGTCGCGCATGAGATCGATGAGCTGGGCGAGCCCATCGCTTCCAATCTCCTCGGGTTTGACATCGCGCGCCCGCTGCCGCAGCACGGGCTCGCCGACCTGGCGTATCTTGAGTAGCATGCGCAGAGAATAGCACCGCAGATGCGGCGCTCCAGCTAGCTACTCTATGGGGCGCGAACAGGGGCGGGCAGGCAGATGGGGCCGCCGGGCGCGAAGGACGAGGGGGGATTGCACAGGTCGCGGGCGTCCGGGCCGCAATCGCCGACGCGTGTCGAACCCGTGGCGCAGGCCAGGCGCGGATAGGTCGTGCAGCCGGAGGTGCCGGGGGCGCAGTGGGCGATGATGCGGCGATTGGGATAGTCGATCTGCGCCTCCAAGCGCTTCAGGAGCTCGCTGCCGATGACGCCTTCGATATCGGACAGGCGCGGGCGCACATCGTTATTGGCCTCGACCAGGATGGGGACGGCGTCATCCACGAGATAGAGATCGAGCGGCTCCGTGAGCTCGATGTAGGCGGCCGCCGGTTGATTCATGTCGTTACAGCGGTCCGGGCTGCCGCAGATATCGCTGCCGCCGGTGCTGAGGAGCTGCAGGCAATCCCCCGGACGCGGGCGCGCGCCGCTGTCGCACGCGCCGTCGGGGGGGGGGTGCGCGCGCAGGCGTCGGCTCCGGGCGAGCTCGCCGCAGGCCGACAGGAGCCCCTCGCGACCCACCAGCGCCAGGGCGGCGAGCGGCGGGGTGCCCGTAGGATCACCGAGCTGGATGCGCGCGGCCCGGCGGATGGTGCTCTGTGGGTTGGGAAATTGGATCTCCTGTGCCGGCGCATTGGCGAGGAGCTGCGCGGCGCTGCCGCCCGGGCAGGTCTTGCCGAGGTAACGCTGGGCTGCGTCACACAGCCGGTCGTAGGCCGCGGCGCCGAGGAGCACGCCGGAGAAACCGGTGGACACGAGGAACCGCACGTCCACGCCAGGCTCGCCCTGGAGCCGATAGCCGAGGGCCAACGCCTGCCCGTCCTCGCAGCGCAGGCCCCGGAGCCAGGGATCGACCACGGGCTGGAGGCATGCATCGACGGTCACGCGCGTCGCCGGATAGGTGTAGATGTCGGTGCCGAGCTGAAAGTTGCCGCCGCCGCTCAGGCGGAAGGGCAAGACGGCTTCGCAAGCGGGCGCATCCGCCAGCGCGCAGGAGCAGGCGGACTCGCGCGGCATGAGCGCGATGGAGGGATCGGCGCCATAGCGCAGCCGCAGTGAGTACATCTGGAGGAAATCGCCGCCCATGACACCGCCGATGTCCACCAGCGCGTCGGGCGGAAAACCTACGCTGCCGAGCGGCGCCTCGACGATCCGCAGGTCCCGAAAGAGCGCCCGCGGGACCTGATTGCGATCGTATAGGCGCAGCTGCGAAAACCGATACACCGTCTCGGCCCCCGTGGTGATCCCTCGCGTGGTCAAGACCGTACCCGTATCGATGAGCAGCGGAAAGACGTCGCCGCCGGGTATGGCGCCGTAGGCGTAGAGGCCGCCATCGAGCGTCACCGGGATGGGGGCCGGCGTGACGATCGGAGGCTGCAGATTGCAGGCCGCCAGGACCGGAACAGCGGCGAGGAGGAGCGCCAGCGAAAGGCGAAGACGGCTACTTATCGGAGTCGGCCTCGGCGATGCGCTTGCGCATCTTCTGGAGGAGGGCGTCGTAGGACTCCGTGGTGATGATCTTGTTGAACTGGTTGCGATAGTTGCGCACCATGCTGACCTCGTCGGTGACGAGGTCGTAGACGCGCCAGTCGGCGCCGTTCTTGTGCAGCTTGTAATCGATCGAGACGTCGGTCGATTTGCCCTTGGTGCGGACCTTGACGATCGTGGCCACGACAGCATCGCTGTCGGTGATATTCTCATCCTTGTAGGCCACCTCATAGTCGATGTTCGAGCGCAGCTGCTTGACGTAGTTCTTCTCGATCATCTGGCTGAAGGTCTTGACGAACTCTTCCTGCTGCGGGGGCTTGAGCTTGTCCCAGTGCTGCGCCATCGCGCGCCGGGCGAGCTCGCGATAATCGAAGAGCTCGCTCGCGAGCGAGCGGACCGCCTCCTTGTCCACGGGGCCGTCCTTCTTGCGCAGGAGCTTGTCCATGCGCTCGTTGTAACTGCGCAGCGTGGCCATGGGCCCGCGTGCCGCGGGCGACGCGGCCAGGGCCGGGGCCGAAAGGACGACCGGAAGTACGAGGAGCGAGAGCAGAAGATGGCGAAGTCTCATGTCCATTCGACGTTACAAGAAAAGAGTGATTCAACTCAGTGCATGAGCTCGAGGCCCGCGGCGCGGCGTAGCACGGCCAGCGCCACGTTGACATCCATGATGGACTGGAAATAACCCAGGCGCAGCTCGAAGTAGCTGCGGGCCGCGTCCACCAGATCGCGGGGCGTCACGGTGCCGAGGTCGAGGTTTTGACGGATGGCGGTGAGCAGCCCCTGTGCCGTCCGCTGCCCGCGCTCCGTGTTCATCAGGCGCTTCCTCGCCTCGGTCAGATCGGCATAGGCGCGAGCGATCTCGAAGTGGATGCCGTCCACGGCCAGGCGACGCCGCGCCGCCAGGAGCTCGGCATCGGCGCCGGCGTGACGCCAGCGGGCCACCTTCTGGGCGAAGTCGAGCGGCTGGCGAAACGTGAGCAGCACGCTGTAGCCGAACTGATTGGCCTTGTTCTCGAAGGCGCTCTGCGAGTCTTCGATGGTCGGGGTGTAGCGGAAGTTGAAGCCGCCGGCGATCGCCAGGTCGGGGAGCAGCTCCGAGCGTCGGACCCGCGCGATGTCGCGCGTCGCGGCCAGGCCTTCGTCGAGCTGCGTGATCTCCGGGCGATGGAGCAGGGCCTGGGTCTGGTAGTGGGACACCGGGAGGTCGGCGACGTCCACGGGGTTCAGCTCACTCTCATCGACGTCTACCTCCTCGCCGACGACCGTGCGCAGGCCCTCGCGCGCGATGGCCTCGCCGCGCTCCAGGTTGGAGGTGAGGATATCGACCTGGGCCAGGGCGACCTTGATCCGTAGCAGATCCGTCTCGCTGTACCTCGGCGCGTCGGAGTCGAGGTCCTTGTTGATCTTGTCCACCCACGGAGCAATCTCGTCGCGCCCCTGCTGGACGATGGCCAGCGAGGCGCGCGCCGCCTTGAGGCCCCAGTAGGCGCGGATCACCTGCAGCTCCGCGTCCCGGCGGGCCGAATCGATGCCCGCCTGACCGGCCCGCACGCCATGCTCGGCGGCGCTCTTGGCGTACTCGATCTTGCCGAAGGTGTAGAGCGGCTGGACGAGGCGCAGCTCGCCTTGCATGCCGACGCCCGCCAGGTTGAAGCTGAAGAAGGTGATGCTCGAGCCCGTGGGGGCCACGGTGCGGATGCAGTTGGCCCGACGGATGGCGGGGTCGGTCACGTCCACGCCGGGGCGGAGCACGTACACGTTCGGGTCAGGCGCCACGCACTGCACGCTCGGGGCGCCGGTGAGGTAGTAGTTGAATTCAGCGAACGGGGCCCACAGCCGCCGGGCCTCCGTGCGCTGCGACTTGTAGACGTCGAGCTGGGCGTCGGCGACGGCGACGGCGGCGGCGCGCGAATGGGAGAGCGCGATCAGCTCCTCCAGGGTGCGCTTGGGGGGATCCGCGGCGGCAGAGGTAGCGAGCAGGACGAGCAGCGCCAAAACGGGCGGCAGTCGGCGCAGCATCGAGAAGGCGGCGCGGCCCACGTCGCTCATGGGGCGCACTCTTACTCGGCCGCACGGCTCGGCGCAAGAGGCGGGTGATGGGTGGGGCGCCTGGGGGATCGCGGCGTCCCCTGGGAGGCCAGGGAGGGCGGCCGATCACCCCCTCGCCTGCGCCTCTCGTGCGCCCTTCACGGTCGATCTCAACGCCTCGGCCAGGGGCACGTGCGGCGCCCAGCCGAAAGCCTCGCGAAAGGCCTGGTCCGTGATGATGCAGGGGTAGCGGAAGAAGTTGATGAGATAGGCGGGAAACTCGGAGAACACGCGCAGGTAGAGCAACACGAGGCCAGCCGGGATGGGGTAGGTGTTGGCGTGACAGAGCTCGAGCGCGGTGCGCCAGGGGACGGCCCCCGAGCCGGCGACGTTGAAGATGCCCGAGCGTCCGCCGTTCTCGCCCATGAGGATGGCCCGCGCCAGGTCCTCCTCGTGGAGGAAGTCCATCATGGGGTTGAAGCCGGCCAGGTGCGGCACGGTCCGCATGCGCAAGAACGAGCTCATGGCGTTGTTGATGTTCGGGCCGATGACGTTGGTGGGACGGAGCACCACGATGCGCACTTCGCGGTGCTGATAGACCCAGGTGGTGGCCATGTTGTCGAGCTGGATGGCGTCGGCCAGCTGGGGAAACTCGGTGCCGGCGCGGAGCGGCTCGTCTTCGGAGATGGGGATGTGGTTCGCCGGGTCGGCGCCATAGATGTGGAACGTGGACAAGACGACCAGGCGCTCCACCTGGTGCTGCACGCAGAGGTTCATGATCTTCTGCGAGCCCACGACGTTCAGATCGAAGCGCTTGCCGAGCGATTCCTTGAGGTTCCCGACCCGGCCGAGGTGCAGCACGGCGTTGAAGCGGTGCCACTTGAAGACGTCCTCGATGATCGTCTTGTTGTAGTTGGCGCGGTAGGTGCGTATCTCGGCGAGCGGTCCATCGAGCGGCGGCACGGGGCGGTAGTCGATACCCACCACCTCGTGCCCCTGGGCGACGAGCTTGCTCGCCACCAGCTGTGACAGACCGCCGGCGATTCCGGTGATGAGGTACGAGGCCACGGCGGCTCCTTGAAATTAGAAGAAGAGGGACTTGCGGGTGGCGAGCGTCTCGTTGATGCGATCCTGGATCCAGCCCTGCACCTGGGCGACCTTCTCTTCGATGACCGCGTCCTCGTCATCGAAGCGGCCGGAGAAGCGCATGGGCTCGCCGAACCAGACGTGGAACTTGACCGGGAGCGGCACGTACGCCAGCGGCCCGAGGAAGGGCAGGAGCGGGCTGATGGGCAGGTACGGCATGCCCAGGATCTTGGCCATGCTCTTCCAGTCGTAGACGCTGATGATCGACTCTTCGGCCCCCACCACGGCCACGGGCACGATGGGGGCGTCTGTCTGCAGGGCCAGGCGCATGAAGCCGCGGCCAAAGGGCCGCAGGCGGTACCGATCCTGCCAGACCTTGCCGCTGCCGCGCACGCCCTCGGGGAACACCAGGATGGCCTGATCCTCGAGGAGGAGGTTGCGGCAGTTGATGGGATCGCCGACCACCACGCCCGCCCGCGAGAAGGCCTCATTGACGAAGGGCAGGGTCGGGACCCAGCGCTCGGCCTGGGCGCGTACCAGGCGCGGCGGGTTGGCGTGGAGCAGGCAGGACACGGCCACGACCACACCATCGAACGGCAGCTGCCCCGAATGGTTCGGGACAATCAAGACCCGCCCCGCGGGGACGTTCTCGATGCCATGGATCTCGGGGCGGAAGTAGTTATAGATGCGGCGCGCCAGCGAGTAGTAGATCTTGGCCTGCTCGGGGTTGAGGCCCCAGGGATCGAAGCCGAGCTCATTGACCCGGTTGGGGATGGAATCGATGGCGCGCGCCACCTCCGGGTCGAGGAGATGCTGCCCGAGGGCCTCGGTCCACTGCAAGCTCATGGCGCGCAGTATACGCAGGACGCCAGGAGAAATCTGCTAGGCTGGGGCGACGTCCGGGCCCCTCGGTAACTGGGGGCGTGGACTCTCCACTTGACGAGGCTGCAATTCTTCTGGCGGGATGGTATCGGGAACGCCTATGAAGGCATACCACGAGTATCTGGAGCTTCATTCCTACTTCGCGCGAGGCGGGGAGCCACGGCTTGGTCGCGCGGACTTCGAGGTGGCGGATCGCGAATTTCGTGAGCTGGCGAGTCGGTTCGGGCAGCTCGCAGCGGAGGAGCGGGCCCGGCTCGGACATCTCAAGGCGCTCTTGTTCCGTGACAAGCCTTAGTTCGACTGGGGTGTCCCAGCGTAGCGACGAGCGTCTTGTTCGGCTGAATTTCTGGACCGGGCGTGTAACCGACCCAGCAGACTGGAGCGTATCCCGTTTTGGACGATGACCGTTCCGAAGAGGCTCTGATGTCTGCGTATGTCGCCGGCGACCGGCGCGCCTTCGAGCGACTTTTTGGCCGTGTAGCTCCCCGTGTGCATAGTTTCTTTGTGCGCTCGTTCGGTAGCACGGCGGTTGCCGATGATCTGCTCCAGATCACATTCCTCAAGCTGCACCGGGCCCGCAACGACTACCGGCCCGGGGCGCCGCTGCGGCCCTGGCTCTTCGCCATCGCGGCGCGGGTGCGGCTCGATGAGCTCAGGCGGCGCTACCGCCTGCCCGAGGATGCGGGCGAGGAGGAGCTGGTGAAGGCTGCCGAGGCCCAATCGAACACGACGGTGGAAATCAACGGCAACAGTCGGGAGGAGATCACCCAGGCCGTCCAGGCAGCGATCGCTCGCTTGCCTGAATCCCAGCGTGTGGTAGTGCATCTACATCGCTTCGAAGGCATGACCTTCCCGGAGATCGCCCAGGTGCTCGGGACGACAGAAGGGGCGGTAAAACTCAGAGCGTTTCGAGCGTATGAAAGACTGAGGAAAGAATTGGCCGATCTGATGACAGGGGAGGAAGCAGCATGAGCTTGTGCGAAGAGGTGCAAGCGCAAGCAGCGGGGTTGGCAGCGCTGCCGGACTATGATCCGGAGCGTTGCGCAGCCTTCGAGCATGCGGCGACTTGTTTTCCATGTGGTCGGGCGCTCCGCGAGAGCGCCCGGATGATGGATATGCTCGGGCGGGCCGTCTTGCCGCCGCCTTCATCGGAGGCGTTGCAGCGGGCGGCGGCTCCAATCCTCGCCGAGTTCGATGCCAGCGTGCAAAGGGCTCCGGTGCAGGCAGGACAGAGCCCGGGCTGGGCGTTGGTCCTGCCGGCGGTGGTGGCGGGTGGGGCCGTGGCGCTCTGGCTGACGAGCAAGGGCCCCGTCATGCCGGAACGCAGCTATCCGCTGGCTCTCGGGCTGGCGATGGTGGCGATCCTGGGGGCGACGATCTCGCGCTACGTCCGCTACGGTGCCGCCGCCCTTGGCGGTATGTTATTCGTGTCGCTCGCGGCGTCGCTGCTGACGGCGACGGAGAACTCTCTGCAAGTCGGCTTCGCGTGCCTGAGCATGGAGCTGGCGGTGGCGGCGATCCCGATCGGGACCACGGTGATCCTGGCGCGGGCCAGGGGCATCGTAGGACCGCCGGGCTACTACATGATGGCCGCCGCGGCAGGCGCCCTGGCAGGACAGGCGGTGCTCGAGATGCGCTGCCCTGCCGGCTCCCTGTTCCACATGCTGGGCTTCCACACGGGCGGCGTGCTGATGGCCATCGGGATCGCTGGGCTCGTCGCTCGGCTGCCGCGCCTGCAGGCCTCCGCAGCGTCCCGCTGAACTCCCAACACATCGTCAGGTAGAGAGTGCCGTAGGCCGGAGCCGGCCTGATCGCTCAGTCCGGCTCCTGCATCCGTTTCTGCCGCTGCAGCTCGATCAAGAGCTCGACGATATGCTCGAGCGTCTCCAGGCGCCCGGTGAGCGAGTAGTAGTAGCGCTCGTCCACGGGCCCTGAAGCCGCGAGGGCCTCGGCCAGCACCCCTTCGATCTCTGCGGGGACACTGATCGAACCATCGTATCCGTCCGCGTCTCCCATGCGGATGGCCTCGGCGGCCATGCCGGCCGGGCTGAAGGTGACGGGGGCGGGGTCGAGCGTGAGCCTCCAGTCGACCGGCTCCCCGAGGGTGCTCCAGGTACCGCCGATGTGCGCGATCACGATCTCGCCGAGATAGGCGCCGATGGCGGCAGAGATGAGGGCGAGGACCTCGTCGCTCACATCGCCGATCTGCCCGAGATAGTGGTCGACGAAGGCGAGCGACTCCACGCTGCCGTCGAGCTCCAGGGCAACGGCCCGGCGTACGAACTCACGCGCGGCCTGCGCCAGCTCGACAGGGGTGATGGACGGATTCCGGGGCGCGCCGCCTTCGGGGGAGATCGGAGACATGGCAGAGAGTCTGAAGTCCTCCGGATGGCTGTCAATGCCAATCAGCGGGGAGAGGGGGCGCCAGGCACGGGAGCGCCGATGTCGTGGCGTGCTTGGGGGGGGCCGGGGCTCCCATCCGCGCGGCATCAGTTTGAAAGCGGATGTATAACACCAGTGAAATAAGGTGGTTCCGAATGGACTAGCCCCTCAGGGCTAGTGAAGTAGGGCTGGTGGGCTAGTGAAGTAGGGCTGGTGGGCTAGTGAAGTAGGGCTCGGGGGCTAGTGAAGTAGGGCTGGTGGGCTAGTGAAGTAGGCTTGGTGGGCTAGTGAAGTAGGCTTGGTGGGCTAGTGAAGTAGGGCCTTGGGCTAGTGCAGTAGGGCCGGTGGGCTAGTGAAGTAGGCCCTCGGGGCTAGTGAAGTAGGGCTGGTGGGCTAGTGAAGTAGGGCCTTGAGCTAGTGAAGTAGGGCCTTGAGCTAGTGAAGTAGGGCTGGTGGGCTAGTGAAGTAGGGCCTTGGGCTCGTGAAGTAGGGCTTCGGGCTAGTGGAGTAGGGGCTTCGGGCTCGTGAAGTAGGGCTTCGAGCCAGCGAAGGATCCGCCTCTCAGGGCGCCGGAGCAGGAGCTCCTTGATCGGGAGGCGCATGCCGTCGCGAGAAACGGCCCAGGGCTTCGCGCGCGAGCTCTCGGATCGTCTCTTGATCGTGGCTCGTGGCGACGAACTCCAGGTACGCCCGCGCTTCATCGCCTCCGAGCGCGGCCACGGCGTCCAGGATCTTGGGGAGCTCACGCACGTCGCGGAAGGGGGCGGCGCGGGTGAGCGCGGGCACCGCGCTACGGTCGCCGATCTCGACCAGCGCCCCGAGGGCGAGATCCCGTAGGTCGGCATCCTCGCTCTTGAGGAGCTGGCACAGCGCCGGTACGGCCGCCCGCTCCCGGCGCAGGCCCGCGACGCGGACGGCCTCGGCGCGCAGATCGAAGTCCGCATCCGCGAGCGCGGCCAGGAGCTGCTTCGAATCCCCCTGGTGAATCCGTAGCTTGGCCAGGAGCCCCTGGAGCACGTCGCCGAGGGCTCGTTCGACGTGGGCGCGTCCGGCCTTCGCCACGGCATCTTCCGCTTCGCCACGCCGATACGCCCGCTCGGCCAGGGCCTGGGACACGAGGGGTGCGTCGGGGGCGCCGAAGCGGGTGAGGCGGGCCGCCACGAGGGCCCGCATCGCGCCCTGGTCTCCGCTCACGGACTGTTCGAAGGCGACGTCGATGTCGAGCCGGTAATCCCGGCCACGCTCAGGCGGCGTCTCGAGCTCTACGGGCAACACGCCGGCCGTGCGGAGCCGCTCGGCGGCGCGCGCCGCGAGCGCGGTCGCGTCCACGACGCTCGAGGAAGCCGGGCTGCGCTCATGCACCCGGATCTGCACCAGCCGCCCCACGGGAGGCGGGGCAGGGGAGGAGGGCGAGCTCCGGCGGCAGCCGAGCATCACGAGAGGAGAAACGACGAGCGCGCCCCAGGCCAGGAGGCATGGAAGGGAGCGGAGCCCGAGTCGGTGTTTCACGTCGTCAGCCTCACCAGTTGTCCGTGATGCGGGGGCGCGCCGCCGTCGGCGAGATGGCCACGAGGCGGCGCCTCGCGGCGTTGCTCGCGCTCTGGAGATAGATGCTGAAACCGTCCGGCACCGGCGTCTGGGGGAGGGAGTCGCAGCTCCCGTTGGGCAGGAGGAGGAGCGAGGTGCCGGTCCCGATGGTGGCCCGCGTCGGGCGGGAGCCGAGCGCCGGGTTGTCGAGATCGGTGGCGTAGTAGAGCACGGTCGCATCGCGGCCTGCGTCGAAGCGGTGCGACGATTCCAGCCCGGCCGGTGAGGGGCAGGTCCGTTGTGCTGGGTTGGCGGGATCCTGCTGGCAGAAGGCCACGGAGTTGGGGCGCAGGTCGAGGATGTACGTGCGGCCGGTCTGCAGCGCGCGGCGGCGGGCGGTGGTCACGTGATTCATGAGCGCGCGGGCAAAGGCGTCGAGATCGCTCGAGCGTCGAGTGTTCGATAGGCTGATGGCGGCCAGCACCGCCACCACGCCGAACAGCACCACCACGATCATGAGCTCGGCCAGCGTGAACCCCCGAGCGTTCCCCAGCGCCTTCCCCCGAGCCTTCACTGTTGCTCCAGGTTGCGCAGCTGGATGACCGAGGTCACGCTGCGGCGCAGGTACCCATCGCTCGTGGCCGAGGTGGGCTCGTCCTCGAAGCCGCCGGCCCGGCCGAGGTTGAAGCCCGGCACGGGCGAGCTCGATCGCGCCACCAGTGTGTAGCGCACCATCCGCGCCTGGCGTGGATCGCAGAGCAGCGGGTCGTCGATCGAGTCGCAGAGGGCGCCGTTGGCGAGGATGAGGGCGATCTGGAGATCCTCGATGTTGTCGGCGACCACGCGCCATGCGGCCGGCTGGCCGGGCGGCGAGTAGGAGACCATCAGCCGCGGCGTGCCGGGGGACGTGGTGTTGTCGATGCGGAACACGGCCATCTGGTTCGAGGCGCGGAACACCACCGTGGGGAACGTGGTGTTGCGCAGGCAGTCGTCCTGGCCGGGCGGCGGGTTCACGCACTGTCCTTGCCCGGGGTTGTGCTGCAGCCCCCCGCTGTTGGGCCCGCATTTCTTCCCGCCGGCGCTGGTGATCTGCGTGATGAGACGGAGGCAGGAGAATCGCTGCGCCGGATCCGAGCTGCGGTTGACCACGACGAAGTAGTCGCCCACCTGGAACTTGCTCGTGTCGCACACGTTGGAGAGGTTGGCGCCGTTGTCGTCGGTCACCGGCGCGAAGTCCCCCGGGACGGAGCCGACCACGCGGATCCAGTCCGGATCCGGGTCCGCGCCCCCGACGGTGCTGTCGAAGCTCGTCTTGGGGAGGTCGGTGTAGACGTTGCTGTTCGAGAACTGGATCGGGAAGTAATTGACCGTCCCCGCGGTGCAGGTGGTGACCGAGAGGAGCCCCCCGCTCAGGCCCGCGCCGGCGCCTCGCAGCACCCGCGCCAGCACCTGATCGGCCACGCGCAGCGACTGCTGCATCTCGGCGATCTGTTGTTGCCGCACGCCTTGCCGGTTGAAGGCGCTGTACATCTGCAGCGCCCCGGCGGCGAGGAGGCCCGCGAGCGCGAGCGACACCAGGATCTCGACGATCGTGAAGCCCCGCGCGCGCCTCATCGGAACACCGCGGAGCGGAGCGTGACCCGGTGCTGCACCGGGGCGGCGGCGCCGTTGTCGTTCCAGCCGAGCGTGATCTGGATGTCGTAGACGCGGCCGGTCGTCCCGGCCGTGCGCACCCACGAGGAGCGCGTCAGGTCGCCGGCGTCGAAGACCACCTGGTAGGCCTGTTGGGAGCGATCGGTGGCTTGATGGCTGGCCGAGAGGGTGACGAAGACGCAGGACTCGGGCGACGCCTGCGCCCCGAGCCCTTGCCGGCATTGCGCCTCGCACGTCGCCCACTGGCTCGCCGGCGTCGTCGCCAGACAGCCGAGCACCGCCGCCGAGGCCATGCGGGTCGCCTCCAGGATCTGGCGCGCGCGCGCCGTCGCCTGGGTGAACTGCTGCGCCGACGTCGAGCCGCGGCTGGCCGCGCTGAGCACCCGGAAGAGGCCCATCACCCCGAGGAGGACGACGGCGAGCGCGATCAGGATCTCGAGGAGGGTCGCCCCCCGTTCGCTGCGCACGGGCCGTCTCACTGCTCGTACCAGGCGCTGGTCCCCAGGGTGGTCTGCACGGCGCCGCCGCCGGCCTGGGGATTGTTCCATTGCTGCGCCCCGACCAGCGTAGTCGTTCCATCGGAGGTGTTGATGATCACGTGTCCGTCGTAGGCGCGGATCCCGACCACGGCGCTCTTGCCACGGCCGTTCTTCCCGGTGGCGAGCGCCACGGGCTGGAAGCGGAGGGCCGGCGCGCCGGTCGAGACCGTGGCGAGACCGTACAGGTTGCCGGAGGGGCTGGTGCTGGCGACGCAGGCGTCCTGCAGGGACCCGGCGGCCGTGGCGAAGTAGACCGAGTCGCCGCCCACGACCGGCGTCGCCCACAACTTCTCGCCGCTGCCAAAGGCGCCACTGTAGACCAGGCGCACGCGATCCGAGCGGCACTCGCCGGTGCGGTTGGTGTCGTCGATGGCGAAGTAATGGAACGGGCCGCCGGTGTCGGGGCTGTCGGGGTTGTCGCCGCCGCCGACGAAGAGGTGGACGCCCTGCGCGTCGCTGGTCACGGCCAGGGAGGAGAACACGGGCTCGCGCAGATCGTAGAGCACGCACGTCGCGCCCGTCGCGGTCTCCACGCGCCACAGGCGCCCGCTCGTGTCCGCCAGGTAGGCCCGATCGATCATCCCGTCCCCGTCGGAGTCGATGAGCGACGGGCTGCCCACGGAACCGAGGGGCAGGCTCCCGGTCACGCCGAGCCGCACCTTGGAGAGGGTCGAGCCGGTGGCCACCTCGATGACGTAGAGGTAGAGATCGTCCGGATCGACCGCCACGCCCGAGGTGGTGACGACGGCGAAGCGTCGCCCCTGCGCCGTGTTCACGGGCGCCACGGCCGGAGCGGCCGAGGTCCCGTGGAAGTCCGCGTCGGTCCAGTCGCTCGCCCAGACCGGGAGCGGCTGCGTGGGGCTCGACACGTCGATCGCCGTGAGGTACGGCAGCCCGGCGCCGTGCCCGGCCACGGCCACCGTGTGAATGGCGCCGCTGTAATAGACGTCGCTCGCCGTGATCGCGCCGTCGACCTCGGCGTGCGGGTTGTCATTGGGCCGGTACGAGGCCACGGCGGGCAGGTTGTTCCGCAGCCGGTCGATCTCGGAGGGGGGGACGAAGGCCCAGAGCTCGGAGCCGTCGCCGAAGTCTCGCTGGTTGTTCACGACCGCGAAGTAGCCGCGCGTCTCTGCGGTGCCGGTCGAGGGATCGTCGCCGTACCGGAAGGAGCCGGCGTTGAAGCCGTGCAGCATGCCATCCTGCGCGCCCACGATCGCCACCGTGCGCCGCTGCGCATTCTGCGCAGCGTAGTCGATGAGGGCCGTGCGCTCCGTCGCCGGCGTCGCCGTGCCGTCGAGCCACCAGGGGTAGGGCACCGGACCGACGATCGCCGGCGTGGAGTGGAGGATGGCGCCGAGCTTCCACGCGCGCTGCGCGCCGCTCGGGTCGATGCCTCGGGTGAACTGCACGATGAGCCCCGCGTCCGTGTCGTTCACCCGCCCGTCCCCGTTGAGGTCGTAGACCAGGCGGCCGTCGAACCGGGAGTCTCGCACGCTCGACGGCAGGACGAGGGAGTAGAGGTTCGTCCCCTCCGTCGTCGCGAAGGGGCGCGCCGCACCGCTGCGGACGTAATAGATGGTGCGGGCATCGGCGCTGCGGCTGGCGAGCGCCGTGCCCGCGTCCCAGAGCTCGGTGAAGCTCTCGGCCAGCGTGCTCGCGTTGTAGAGCTGGCGCAGGTGGAGGTGCCCCCGGTTCGAGCGATCTCCGCCCACCACCGTCCACCCCGCGTCCGGCGTCTCGTAGGTCGCCCGGAACAGGGTGTTGGCCACCGGGATGGGCTCGGTGCTCTGGTACTCGCTCGAGAGCAGGGCCTCGTAGCCGATGCTGAGCGTGTCGAGCCGCGGCTGGCAGCCGTCGATGTTGGTCACGAAGTCGGCGCGCCAACGGAGCTGGTTGCCGGTGATGCCGAGGTCCAGGAGATCGATCGTCGCCTCGGTCGGTGAGGACGCCGGGAAATCGACGCGCCGCCAGCTCGCCCCGTCGTCGACGGAGATGGAGATGTCGATCCGGGTGTCCGGCGGGCTGCCGCAGGGCGCCGGGAAGCTCACCGTGCGGCGGATGCGCACGCGCGAGATGGTCGTCTCACCGATGTCCGAGCGCCGGATATCGGAGGAGATCAGGTTGGAGAGCACCTGACCGCCATTGGTGCGCTCGATGATGAAGACGACGTCGTTGAAGTCGGCGTCCGAGGAGGACGTCTGCGGCTGGTCGTCGAAGGCCACCACCCAGCGGTTGGGGGCGCTCTGCGGCGCCGCGACCACGAACTGGGGGACGTTGGCGTTGGCATCGGTGCGCACGCTGATGACCGTGTTGTCGAGCCGGAGGTAGTTGTACGGCGCGCTGTTGAGCCGGTTGATCGCGGCGTTGTCGAGCCAGCCGAGCGTGGCCCCGAGCCGCGAGTAGCAGGCGCTATCGTCGCGGGCGCAGCCGATGGCGATGCGTTGGAGCTGCGTATTGGCGCTCCGCAGCCCCACTTCAGGGTTGAGGACCGCCTTGCTGAAGAGGGGGATGAGGGCCGACGAGCGATTGTTGTTGCTCGTCGACAGGCCGAGGTTCCGCTCGGTGATGTTCACGGTGTAGTACGTGATGGCGAAGAAGACGACCTCGCGGCCCCCGCGGATGATGCCGAGGTCGGCCACGCGATCCGCTTCGTTGCCCACGGTGCCATCGCCGTTCACGTCGTAGTCCGGGATGCCGTCGCTCGCCGTGCTCGAGTCGCCGACCGGCGCCAGGTTGTTCCACACGCTCGTGTCGGTGTCGTCGTCGCAGAGCTGGAACACCATGCCGCCGCCGTTGTCCACGAGCTGCTCGAGCAGGTTCGGGATGTGGGGATAGGTGCCGCCGTCCGAATAGCTCGAGCCGATGAGGAGATCCGGCAGGCTGTTGCTCCCGGTCCGCTGCCAGAGCCCCGTCCGGGGACGCTTGGACGCGGCCGTCTCGAAGAGGTCGGCGATGCCGTCCCGGTCGGCGTCCACCAGGTTGCCGCTCGTATCGATGAAGTCGGGGATGAGCTGGTCGAGGTAGAACCAGCCGAGCGTGTGCGAGGCCCCGGCGTTGCGGTACACGTAGCGGACGCGCACGTTCTGATCGAACGGCAGGACGATGCGGTTGATGTCGAGCGCCTGCGCGCCCACGTCGAGCTGCGCGTTGCCGCTGATGATCGCCTGGGTGACGTTCTGGAAATCGCTCGTGCGGAAGCCTTGCGGATAGGTCTGCTGGTCGAGCGTGTTGTAGCAGACGGTCCCTTGCTGCGCCTGCGCCGGCAGGGCCCAGGTGCCGAGGAGCCCCCAGAGCAGGATCAGATATCGCTGTCCATGCCTCATCGTCAGAAGCTCGTCGTAACGGTGCGGAGCTGCCCCGTGGATTCGCCGACCGCCCCCTTTCTCCCGTCCCCACCGCCCTGGAAATAATCGCCCACCGCGCGGCTCGTCGTGCCGGCGCTCACCTCCACCGTCAGGTGCGAGGCCGCGCCGCCCGGGCCGAAGCCATAGGATTCGATCGTCACCATGCCGTCCGAGTCCTCGGTGTCACCCGTGGGCGGCGAGTCGAAGTATCGATCGTCGAGGGCGTTGTTGTGGATGCAGAAGCGGTAGCTGGCGCTGCGCGCCGTGTCATAGGAGACGGCCGGGTTGTTGGCCTTGGGCAGGACGCCCGGGGTGGAGCCGCTCCCCGGGTTGCAGAGGAGCGCATCGCCCGAGCGCAGGAGGACCGTCCAGGCGCCCGCGCCGGTACCGCTCACGCGTCCGGCCAGGAAGTCCTTGCCGAAGGCGATGCCCGCCTCGGCGGCATAGAGCGCGATGGACGCCTCCCGGTCATAGCCCGACACCTGGAGGTCGCTCTGCGTCGACAAGAGCACCGCCCCGCCCAGCGTGAGGAGGAGGAGAACGACCAGAAAGACGGTGATGAGGACGAAGCCGCGCTGACGAGGACGGTGTCGTGCAGGGGGCATGGGGTGATACCTCATGCATCCCGTGTTCCCGCGGCCGGGCGCCTGCCAGGCTTCATCTCGGCAATGAAAAGGCAGGGGGGCTATGCAAAGTTTGCGGACTCTGCAATCTTTTCCGGCGCATCCGCGCCGGTCACGTCCAGACTGACGGGGGGAAAGGGGGTAGAGGAGGGTCAGAGGACCTTGAGCATGATCACCAGATCATCCCCCGGCTTGTAGAAGTCCCGCAGGCGCGCCACCTCCGGATAG
Organism: Polyangia bacterium; assembly: GCA_036263495.1. GTDB lineage: Bacteria > Myxococcota_A > Polyangia > Palsa-1104 > SHYY01 > DATAGU01. The sequence goes on from DATAGU010000115.1 coordinate 26,530, forward strand.
GCGTTGCGCTCGTAGAAGCGGTGGGCCGACCGGTACTCGGTCTGATGCGAGGTCTCGACTCGCACGCGGCGCCCGTCCTGGGCGCGGACATCCGCCTCCATGCCCTCGACCAGCGCGGTCGCCACCCCGCGCCCTCGCTGCCGGGGGTGGGTCGCGATCCAGTAGAGATCCCAGGTGCCCACGGTCATGGGCGTGGGCCCGTAGCAGACGTAGCCCACCACGTCGCCCGCCATCTCGGCCAGGAGCAGGCGGTAATCGCCGAGCGGGTTCTCCAGGGCGGCGTCGATCAGCTCGACCGCACAGGCCACCTCATCGGGCGTGAACTGCGCGGCCTGCGAGACCAGCTCCACCAGGCTCTGCCGGTCGGCCGGCACCGGTCGCCGGACCCCCAGCGAGATGGGTCTCACGGGCAAGCGGTAGGAGGCTTCGGGGACGAATTCGTGCTCGAGGGCTTCGGGCATGGTGCGCTCGCTCCCAGGCGGTCCACACGACCCGCTCGACGAGCGAGGGGTAGTCGAGGCCGGCAAAACCGGCGGCGCGGCTGACGCCCGCGCCGTCGGAGAGATCGCAGTTGGGGTTGATGTCGATGACGTAGGGCGTGCCGTCCGGCGCCAGGCGCAGATCGATGCGGGCGTAGTCGCGGAGCTCGAGCGCGGCGAAGGCCGCCCGGGCCACGCGCTCGACGCGGAGGCGGGCGGGCTCGTCGATGAGGCAGCGCACCGGCCGGGTCCCCACGCACTCCGGTGACTCCGGCGCCCACTTGGCGTCGTAGGAGACGATGCGTGGCAGCCCCGCCGGCAGATCCGTGAAGTCGATCTCGTGCATGGGCAGCGCCTCGGGCGGGTTGCCGAGCAGCGAGACGTAGATCTCTCGCCCCTCGACGTATTGCTCGACCAGCGCCGGCTGCTCCAGCTCCCCGAGGGTGCGTCGGACCGCCGCGGCGAGCGCGGCGCGGTCCTGCACCACCGAGTCGTTGTGGATGCCCACGGAGGCATCCTCCCAGGCCGGCTTCACGATGAGCGGGAAGGGGAGGGCGACCTCATCGATCGCGGGATGATCGAGCAGCACCGCCGCGGGCGTGGGGATGCCGCGCGCCTGCAGGATCTCCTTGCAGCGCTCCTTGCGCAGCGCCAGCGACAGCGCCTCGGGCCCCGAGCCGGTGTAGGGGATGCCGACCAGATCGAGGAGGGCCGGCAGCACGGGTTCGTGGCGCGTCTCCCCGGCGAGCGACTCGCACAGGTTGAACACCAGATCCGGCGGGTCGGCGGCGAGCGACGCCACCACCGAGAGGAACTCGGCGGCATCCAGGCCCACGACCTGCACCGCGTGCCCTCGCCCGAGGAGCGCCCGGGCGATGCCCTGCGCTGCGTTCTCGACATCCGCCACGGAGGCGAAGTTGTGAGCGTCCGGGGAGAAGGCGTGGAAGTCGTTGTTGTGGAGAACCGTGATGCGCAGCGAATGTGGAGGTCGACTCATTCGGCGGCGTCCCCGGCGACATCGCGCCGGATGGGGCGCTTCTACGGGGGCATTCTACGTTCCGCGTTTTGGAAAGCAACGCCGAATCTCGGCCCGGCGCGGATTCACGCTGACGTCGTCGTCGAGAAAAACGCCCATAAATCGTCTGCCGAGATCCAGCGCGCCGGTCGCCGGAGCTTGGCCGCGATGGCTTCGCCGAGGGGCTCGACGAGGGTCCGCACGGTGGGCGGCTCCTGATCGGGCGCCTGCGCGTGCCGCTCGGCGAGCTCGTGCGCGAGCGAGGTCACCGGCACGCCGGCGAGGCCGCAGGGCACGATGGCCGCGAACGCCTCGAGGGGCGTGGTCACGTTGAGCGCGAGGCCGTGGATGGCGACGCGGCGGTGCACGTGGACGCCGAAGGCGCAGAGCTTCCGCCCCTCCACCCACACCCCCGGGCAATCGCGGCGATAAGAGGAGCTCACGCCGTAGCGGGCGGCGACCTCGATCACGGCCTCGGCGAGCGCCGCCACATAGCGGCCTGGTCCTTCGGCCAGCCGCACCACCGGATAGGCCACGAGCTGCCCCGGCCCATGGTACGTCACGTCCCCGCCCCGGCTGGTCTCGACCCGTTCGACGCCCGCGCGCGCGAGCGCCTCCCGATCGAGCAGCACGTGCCCCGCGTCGGCCGAGCGTCCGAGGGTGATCACCGGGAGGTGCTCGAGGAGGAGCACGGTCTCGCGCCCGGTGCCATCGAGCACCGCGGCCCGCAGCCGCTCCTGCAATTGCCAGATGGGACGATAGGGGACCCGCCCGAGCCAGACCAGATCCAGCGGGCCCGGGTCGGAGATCACGCCTCGAGCTCGCCGAGGAGTTCGACGTCGAGGAGGTCGATCACCACGGCGCGGCGCAGGATGCCGAGGTCGTGCCGCGCGCACAGCTCGACGAGGCC